>CAZQNI010000265.1:0-2957 GCA_964594255.1 uncultured bacterium
ATCTCTTTAGACATCAGAGAGCGATTGTAAACCAGAGGCAAGTTGGTTCCGATACTGATGGATTCGCAATTGCGTTGAAGTACATTCTCAGACAGGATCCTGATGTAGTTATGATAGGAGAGATGCGAGATAGAGAGACTATGGAAGCTGCCTTAAATGTTGCTGAAACTGGACACCTTACTATTGCAACATTGCATACTAATTCAGCGGTTGAGTCTATTTCGAGAATAGTTGATACTTTCCCCCCCGAAAGGCATGGCCAGGTTAGAGCTCAAATAGCTTTTGTTATTATAGGTATTATTACTCAGAGTTTGATACCTAAAAGAGCCGGAGGGAGAGCTCTATCAGTAGAAGTTCTTTATGGTACGCCGGCTGTAAAAGCCTTAATAAGAGATAACAAAACTCATCAGTTGTACTCCAATATTCAAGCCGGGCAAAAATTCGGTATGATCACAATGAATCAATCACTTTATAAATTATATATGGACCGGGAAATAAGTCTAGAGGATGCAATATCTTATTCCCGTGAACCATCAGAACTTGAAGAAATGATTGCTAAAAAACAAACAATTCTACATTAAGGGGGTAAAAGATGCCTGATTATCTATGGAAAGGTAGAACTCCAAGTGGCACAATAGAAAATGGAGAAATTACTGCGGCGAACCCTGCCGAAGTCCAGAGGATATTGAGAGAAAGAAAGATTGTTCCGACCTCGATACGCTCCAAACCGAAGGAAATAACTATCCCCTTTTTAAAAGGGAGAATCTCCAGCAGAGCTATTTCTGTTTTTACAAGGCAGTTTTCGGTTATGATTAACGCGGGTTTACCTTTAATAAAATGCCTTGATATTCAGGTAGCTCAGGTCGAATCGGAAAGGTTTAGAGACGTATTGAAGGATTTAATCTCAGCAGTAGAAGGAGGTTCTACCTTAGCCGATGCTTTGAGGGAACATAAGGAAATTTTTGGGGATTTGTATGTGAATATGGTGGAGGCCGGAGAGAAAGGAGGTTCTCTTGCGACTATTCTTGCCAGGCTTGCTGACTATCTTGAGAAGGCAGATGCTATAAAGAGAAAAGTAAAAGGTGCAATGGTATATCCTGTCGCTATTGTTTTAGTTGCTGTTATAGCAGTTGCTGTTTTATTGACCTTTGTGATTCCAGTATTTGCCACGTTGTTTAAAGACCTCGGAGGGCAATTGCCGTTGCCTACCAGGGTGGTTATCGCTCTAAGTGATTTTTTAAGGAAATATTTCTTCATTATAGTAGCTTTGGTAATAGGTTTAATTCTTGCTGTTAGATATTATTACAAAACTGAAGTCGGACATCTCCAGATAGATTCTTTTTTACTAAAAGTGCCGATATTCGGTACTTTAATAAAAAAGCAGGCAGTTGCCAGATTTTCAAGGACTCTTTCCACTCTTCTTTCTTCGGGTGTTAACATACTTGATGCTCTTGAGATCACATCAGGAACTACCGGTAATAAATTGGTCGAGAATGCTGTTCTAAGGTCTCGAACTTCAATAGCTCAGGGAGAATCTATTGCTGAACCCTTAAGTAAAGAAAAAGCCCTATTTCCTCCAATGGTTGTACAAATGATTACAATAGGAGAACAAACAGGAGGTTTGGACGAGATGCTCGCAAAGGTGGCAGACTTTTATGACGACGAAGTGGATCAGGCTGTTGCTAATCTTATGAATGCCCTTGAACCTATTGTTATAGTAACCCTTGGAGGTCTTATAGGCGGTATGGTTATGGCAATGTATCTTCCGATTTTCAAAATGGCTCAGCAGTTTATGTAATAGAAAGGTTTTCGTGAGTCGGACTAAGAGATATTGCCTATATAGAACTATTCTATTTTTTCTTTTGTTTTCTCTGATTTTTGTCTTCAGGGAAAGAGGAAAAAGTTTTTTGCCTTTAGTTGTTCTTTTTTCTGTTTTTATCGTCGATGAAATATTTGTTTTATTTATTCAACAAAAAGTGAAGTTGTATAATCTTTTATTAGATACAACTTATGTTTCTTTTTTTATTGTTTTTACAGGATCTGCTTTAAGTCCATTTGTTTCTTTTTATCTTCCTCTTATCGTCTTGAGCGCTTATCTCTTATTTCCTGTGGATTCTTTTGTTGTAAGTGGTTATTCAATATTGTCTTTTGGGTTGGTGTCATTCTTTTTTACGGAAAAGATTCCTGCCGGTTTTGTTCTTATAAGTCTGCCAGAATTTCCACCCCTGGATATCGTTCTAATTGAGTTTGTTGTATATTCTTTTGCTTTTATTTTTACGGCTGCAGTTTCTTCTCTGGTTGTTCAGGTTTTAAGAGAACAGCTTACCAGAGTTAAGGTTGACATTTCTGATATTGTAGAAGCAATTGATTACGGTATTATCACAGTAGACGAAGAGGGTCATATCGTATGGAATAACTCTAAGGCTTCTAATTTTCTTGGGGTTCCCCTTTTGCCGGGGAAAATCCTTTTGGATGTTACTAAAGGTCCTTTTAAAGAGCCTATAGAAAGGATATTAAGGGGAGAAGAAAAACAACTGGAATTTGAGGATGGAGATAAAGTGTTTATGGTAAGAAGTAACAGCTTATTTGATGGGAAGGGAACGATTTTGATGGTTAACGATAGAACTGAGGAGAAAGAGATAGAGAGGAAGATGCAAATGAGAGATAAACTTGTGACCCTAGGTAATTTTGCAGCTAATCTTGCTCACGAAGTTAGGAATCCCGTTTCTTCTATTAGGGCCTCAGCCGAATTGATTGGACCTTCTGTGAAGGGTAAGAAGGATAAAAATGAAAAGCTTAGGGAAGTTATAATGAAAGAATCTGACAGGCTGGATTATCTGGTTGAGAGCTTTTTGGATTTTACTAAGAGTTTTGATTTGAAGAATAAAGAGATTTGTGTTCATAAACTTATTGAAGATGTTATAAGCGAGTTAAAACAAAGTAAATTTTTTAATAAA
>CAZQNI010000266.1:0-2934 GCA_964594255.1 uncultured bacterium
ATTTTTTACCATTGGATGTTTATTTTGTTGAGCAAGTAATAGAAAAGGAAAAACCAGATGGGATATTGCTTGCCTTTGGCGGGCAGACAGGTTTGAATGTTGGAGCAGAGTTAGCCGAAAAGGGAATACTTGATAAGCACGGCGTCCAGGTACTTGGAACTCCTGTTGAAGTTATTCTGGATACTGAAGATAGAGACCGATTTATAAAAAAGATTTCAGAAATAAATCTAAAAGTTCCTAAGAGTAAAGCTGTTAGGAGTGTTGAAGAAGCGATAAAAGCTGGCAATAAAATAGGATATCCTGTTATAGTAAGAATAGCATACGCTTTAGGTGGTTTAGGTTCGGGTGTTGCTTATAATGAAAAAGAGTTAAGAGATATTGCGAAAAAAGCTTTTTCCTTTACCAAACAAATATTAGTTGAAGAATATCTTGGTGGTTGGAAAGAAATAGAATATGAGGTAGTCAGGGACTGTTATAATAACTGTATAGTTGTTTGCTCTATGGAAAATGTTGATCCTATGGGAATTCATACCGGTGAAAGTATAGTGGCTGCACCTGTTCAGACTCTCACAGCTTCTGAGAATTTTAGATTGAGGGCGTTTACTATTAAAGTTATAAGACATCTTGGTATTGTCGGGGAATGTAATATTCAATATGCTCTTGATCCTGAATCAGGAGATTATAGAATAATTGAGGTTAATGCCAGATTGAGCAGAAGTTCCGCTCTCGCTTCTAAAGCTACAGGATATCCACTTGCTTTTGTGGCGGCTAAACTTGCTTTAGGATATGGGTTGACCGAGTTGAAAAACGCTATAACAAAGGAAACTTCTGCGTGTTTTGAACCCGCTATAGACTATGTTGTTCTTAAATATCCCAGATGGGATCTGAAAAAATTCAGAAAAGTGAGCCTTGAAATAGGCTCAGAAATGAAATCTGTGGGTGAAGTTATGGCTATTGCCAGGAGTTTTGAGGAAGTTTTGCAGAAGGCTGTCCGTATGTTAGAAGTCGGTATGAATGGTGTTGTATGTAATGATATAAAATTTGATGATTTAGATCAGGAACTTGCAAAGCCTACCGACAAGAGAATTTTTGCTATTGCTGAAGCAATAAAAAAAGGATATTCTGTCGACAAAATATATAAAATATCCAATGTTGACCCCTGGTTCATTTATAAGATAAAAAATATAATTGAGATAGAAAAACAGTTAAAAGGCAAAAAAATTGACAAGATTTCAAGAGAATTGTTAAGAGAAGCCAAGCAAAAAGGTTTTTCAGATAAGCAGATTGCTATTTTAACTAATTCTGATGAACTTAAAGTAAGAGAAATAAGAAAGAAGAAAAAAATTGTTCCTTATGTTAAGCAGATTGATACTCTGGCTGCGGAATATCCTGCTAAAACTAATTATTTATATTTGACCTATAATGCATCAGAGGATGATTTAACCTTTGACGAAAAAAATCAAGTTGTTGTTCTGGGAGGTGGAGCATATAGAATTGGTTCTTCGGTAGAATTCGATTGGTGTTGCGTTAATTCCGTTTCTGCTCTCAGAAAGTTAAATTATAAAGCTATAATGATAAATTATAATCCTGAGACGGT
This sequence comes from uncultured bacterium, assembly GCA_964594255.1. Lineage (GTDB taxonomy): Bacteria > Hydrothermota > UBA3072 > UBA3072 > UBA3072 > JAFGHJ01. The sequence goes on from CAZQNI010000266.1 coordinate 1,598, forward strand.
GAGTACGGATTATGATATTTGCGATAAGCTTTATTTCGATGAAATGACACTTGAAAGAGTTCTGGATATATATGATAAAGAAAATCCTCTTGGAATTATAGTTTCAATGGGTGGGCAGATTGCAAATAATCTTGCCCTACCTTTACATAAAAATAGGGTGAAGGTACTTGGAACTTCACCTGTTGATATTGATAACGCTGAAGACAGGCACAAATTCTCAAAATTGCTGGATAAGCTTGATATTGATCAGCCGGAGTGGAAGGAAGTTACGACGATTAAAGAGGCGGAAAAATTTGCTGAGAGGGTTGGATACCCGGTTCTGGTTCGTCCTAGTTACGTTCTTAGCGGTGCGGCTATGAGTATAGTTTTAAACGAGGATGAATTGGGAGGCTATCTAAAAAGAGCTTCTGATGTAAATAAAGAACATCCTGTGGTAATTAGTAAATTCATTACCGGTGCTAAAGAAATAGAAATCGATGCGGTTGCAAATAAGGGAGAGCTTTACTGTTATGCGATATCCGAACATGTAGAAAATGCGGGTGTTCATTCCGGAGATGCGACAATGGTTCTTCCTCCTCAGAGAACTTATCTGGAGACAATGAGAAGGATAAAGGTAATTGCCAGAAATATTGCAAAAGCTTTGAAAATAACAGGTCCTTTTAATATCCAGTTTATAGCTAAAGCTAATGAGGTAAGGGTTATTGAGTGTAATTTAAGAGTATCGAGAAGTTTCCCGTTTGTCTCCAAGTTTCTTAAAATTAACTTTATTGATGCTGCAACGAGAATAATTATGGGGAAAGAAGTACCCACTCTTACTAATTCAGCTTTTGACCTTGATTATGTGGGTGTTAAAGCTCCTCAGTTTTCATTTTCGCGGCTTAAAGGATCGGATCCTATTCTTGGAGTAGAAATGGCTTCTACCGGTGAGGTAGGATGTCTGGGTGATGATTTTAACGAAGCGTTCCTGAAAAGTTTCATTTCTGTTGGCTTTAGAAGACCCAAGAAGACAATATTGCTTTCTACTGGTCCTATAGATAGTAAAGCTGAATTGTTGGAAAGCACAAAAATTCTCAAAAACATGGGATTCAAGCTTTATGCCACTAAAGGAACTGCAGAATTTATGAAAGATAATGGAATTAGTTCAAAAGTTCTTCATTGGCCGTCCGAAAGCAAAGAACCAAATACGCTTAGTTATATTTCCGACGGAAAAATTGATATGGTTATAAACATACCAAAAAATATCGAGAAAGAAGAGCTTGATAATGATTATCTTATAAGGCGGCAGGCTGTTGATTTTAACGTTCCTCTTATTACGGATTTACAGGTGGCGGAACGGT
>CAZQNI010000267.1:0-2929 GCA_964594255.1 uncultured bacterium
AAGGGTAAACTCTCAAAAGAAGAAATTTTTGCTCAAATAGATTTTCCGATAAGAAAAAGATTCCCAGATGGGAATGTCCCGGTAGAGAAGTTCAAGGTTCAATTTGCAAGAGTCGGGGAACCTTCACTTAATCCTGAGGTAATCGAAGTTTTATCGGAGCTTCCTTCCCGTTATAACGCTCCGGGACTTCTCCCCTGTGTTTCAACAATCGCGCCCAGTGGGTCTGATGCTTTTTTTGACAAGCTATTAGATGTAAGAAAAAATGTTTATAGGGATAAGAACTTTCAGTTGCAGTTTTCAATCCATACAACCGATGAGGAATTAAGAAATAAGTTGATACCTGTTAAAAAATGGGATTTCGAAAAGATTTCCGATTACGGAGAAGTTTTTTTTGAGGAAGGTTATAGGAAAATAACTTTGAATTTTGCTCTTGGGCAAGATACGCCAATCGAACCTTCAATACTTTTAAAATATTTTGATCCTGAAAAATTTTTAATTAAGATAACGCCAATAAATCCGACCTATAAGGCGCTAAAGAATAAAATTTCCTCATTTGTTGATTCCAAAAATAATGGAAGATTGGAAATTTTAATTGATAAACTTAAAAATGCGGGATACGAAGTTATAAAGAGTATAGGCATACTTGAGGAAAATAATATTGGGAGTAATTGCGGCCAGTATATCCAAACGCATCTTGCTGCGAATGAGAATCTGAAGGATGGCTACACTTACACGGTGAAAAATTTCGAGTAAAAAAAGATTCTAACCACAGAGAACACAGAGAAACAAAAAAACACACAGAGGGCACAGAGTAAACAATTAAAATTTTGGTTGTTCAAAACCCTTCCCACCCAAGATTTAGGAACAACAAATAGCACGAATAACACAAATATTTTGTTTGCTTTTAACTCGAAACTCTAACTCATACAGAGGTCGAAAAAATTTTACTTTTCCTATTCAACGATTCAACTTAAATTCGAAGAATTTACTTGACAAATTGATTTAAATTCATTAAGGTATATACAATGATTTTTACAAAAGGGGGTGTTTTATGAAGGTCAGGAATTTTTTATTTGTTTGTCTTGTATTTATTGTTTTTGTCTGTTCTCTTACAGTATTTTCTTCCGAGTTACCGAAAATAGGTGTTCGTGGAGGCATTGGTACTGATATTAATTTAGGACTCGCATTTGGCGGAGGCGTTAATTATCTTATTGATGTGGGAGATAGTCCTTTAGAATTAGGCGCAGTACTATACTACAGTCATGCTACAGAAACATCTAGTAATGGGTTTAACGATTATCATGAAACAACCAATGTAACGGTATTTGGTATGTTGGCAAATTACCTTTTGGGTTATAAAGTTGGTACTCCCGGAATGTTTTTACTCGGAGGGTTTGGTCTTGGTGTAATGAATGTATATTGGGAAGAGTGGAGTCCGACAGATGGGAGTTTAGGAGAAAGTCTTGACCCTGAATTCCCTGATGGCAGCAGGATGGATGATGGTGGTGTTGCCGCGGGAAGCGTATTAAATCTTGGTGGGGGAATGGCTTTCGGTAACGGTGCAGACATACGGTTTGAGATACCTGTGATATTGGTTTTCGGGGATTATGGCGAAGCTTCAACAATAGTTCCTACTTTCACAATTACTGCAGGTATGCGTTTTTAGATTATAAAAAGAAATAAATATTAATATAGTTTAAAAGAAAGTGCTGATTAGCAGAACGCTTTGAAGAAGCCTTATTCGTTGATTAACAATAATGCTTCTTCTTTAGATAATTGAAATCCAACTTTCTTGATATATTGTACGTCGGGCTCCAGATCACTTTTGTATCTTACTTCTATTGAAAAAGTAATACCCGGCCAGGAAGTATCATCTATAAGTTGTATCATTTTTGTAGCTTTTTTCTTCGATGCGAATTTTATTGAAAAGCCGGAAACGGCATAAACACTTTCTCCCTGTTCAATAGTTATAGCCTGGTGTTCCCTATGTACCACTTTTTCCTTTTCGAACTCAGGAAGATATGGTTTGTCAGGAAAAGTTATATTTTTCGCGGCAATGCTACCCTTATTCTTTATCTGAAGATTATATTCAAATGAAACAGTCCTCCCGTTTCGTGAACACTTCAGATAAGTATGAGTATCTTCTAATTTAACCGGTCTAATAACCAATTCCGGTTTATTTATTATTTGTCTTGAAATTCTGTTGTCGATGGCTACTTTAATTGAAATCCCAAGAGCAACAATTGCTATACAGATTGAAATTAATTCTAGAATGTTTTCTTTTGAAAATCTTTTCATTTAATTTCCTATTCTTCTATATAAGAAAAAATATTAAAATGTCAAGATTGACGGTGAATATAAACCAGAAAAACTGTTCCGTATAAAAACCTCTTGACTTGCGTATTTAAAAAATTATAATTATAATAGATATGTCTAGATGCAGTGAATGTGGAAAGAATATAGAGAAGAAAGATTCTGTTTATAAAGACGAAGAAACAGATGAAGTTTTTTGCGGAGTTTGTTACATAAAACATTTGGAGGAAGATATAGGAAATCCCGAAGAAGAAGTTTTAGATATTGAGCCAGTTAAAACACGAAGCCGGAAATTTATAATAGCCCTTATATTCGGAATAATGTTGATAATAACCGAAATTTTAATACTGTCAGACACAAGCGGGGGGAGAGGTCCGGTTAGGATTCCCGAAAAAAAAGAAGGCATCCAGGAAGCCGGATCCATTGCTACAAGAATATTTTTTATAAAGGAATTGTTAATGAATTATAAAGTAAAACACGGGGAGTTTCCCATTACCCTATCGCTCTTAACACCGGAATTTATTGAACTCGAAATTAAAGATGTAAATATCGTTTACGAATTGGAAGAAAACTTTGGTTTTGTTCTTTACAGTAAAGATTCTGAAGGTGAGGTTAT
>CAZQNI010000268.1:0-2916 GCA_964594255.1 uncultured bacterium
TTCCTTAAAAAAGATAAACAACAAGGAAAAATAGATGCAATAACTTCTGCAACCATCTCATCCAGAGCTGCTACAGAAGCGGTAAGAGAAGGATTAATACGATACAGTGAGCTTCTCCCCGGGTATGCCTTTAGAGAATTTTCAAAAAACTTCCTTGATTCTTTAGAACAATCAACTGATTCCGCACTTGCAGAAATAATACCCAACAAATTATGGAAAACTTCAAATAATTTTGTTTGTCTTTCAACCATTACTGATTCCTCTTTTGCTTTCAGATTCTTCACTCAAATCGAAAATAAAGGAGTTAAAGGCATATCAATCTTCACAGAGAATATGGAAACCGAGAAGTCGGAAACCACTGAAGAGAGCAAAGCTATAAAAGAATATTTAGAAAAAACATTCAAAGATGTTTCAATAAAGAACATCGACAAATTGAAATTCTCTTCCGATTTTGAAGTTATTGCAGAAAAAGTCCGAAAAGAAATAAAAACGGTATACACAAAATACATTAAAAGGAGAGAGAAATAAAACGTACTCTTATAGATGGCATAGTTAAAAACAATTTAATTCTGGTTCTGGCAATTGGCCTGTGTCCCACACTTGCCGTAACCACCTCGGCATACAACGGCATTGGAATGGGAATCGCAGCAACCTTCGTTTTTATACTCTCTAATTTATTCATCTCCTCCTTAAGAAAAATTATCCCTGCCAATTTAAGGATTCCGATATTCATTATTATAATCGCATCGTTTGTAACCATAATAGATTATACCTTAAAAGCTTACCTGCCTCCCCTCTCTGCTCAACTGGGAGTGTTTGTTCCTCTAATTGTTGTAAACTGCGGTATCCTCGGAAGAGCGGAAGGATTTGCCTTCAAAAATCCCGTACATCTCTCGTTTATGGACGGACTCGGAGCTGGAATCGGATTTACCCTTGTACTTTTTATAATGGGAACTATCAGAGAAATCTTAGGACAGGGTATCTGGATGAATATCCCCGGAGTATTCGATGGTTTTAAAATTCTCGGCGCCTCTTTTACAGAGTCATCAGTAATTCTTCTTATTCTACCTCCAGGCGGCTTTCTGACTATCGCGCTACTTATGGGTTTATTTAACTACTGGAGAAAAAATAATGGATAACGTATTTTTGATATTCCTGTCTGCTTTTCTGGTAAACAACATTGTATTAATGAAATTCTTAGGTCTCTGTCCTTTCTTCGGTGTCTCGAGACAAATGAAAACAGCCACGTCCATGGGTATAAGCGTTATATTCGTAATGACGCTCGCAACAGCAATAACGTGGTTCCTATATCAATATATTCTTATGCCGCTAAACCTGATTTATCTTCGAACAGTTGTATTCATTCTTGTCATCGCCTCTCTTGTCCAGTTCCTGGAACTGTTCTTCAAAAAACAATTACCTGCGCTATACTCCGCTCTTGGAATATTCCTGCCTCTTATCACAACCAACTGTGCAATCCTGGGAGTCGCATTTCTAAACATCGATAATAATTTCAATCTTATTTCAGGAATCGTTTTCGCCATTAGCAGCGGCTTGGGGTTTCTCCTCGCAATAGTCCTTATTGGTTCAATTCGCGAAAGATTGGAAAACGCTCCTATACCTGAACCTCTCAAAGGGCTTCCTATATCTTTCGTAATTGCCGCTCTTATGGGACTTGCATTCCTCGGCTTTTCGGGCTTTCTGGGCCTGTCTCTGTGACGGTTAAACAAAAATTATATGATTTCCTAAAAAAAGAAATAAACAAAAAGAGGATTCTTAACCCTCCGAGTTATCCGGGAGAACTCCTTCTAACTTATGGCTTTAAAGATCAGGCGCCTCTTGTTCTCTTAACAGAAGAAGATCCCTTAAAAGTTACTCAAGATGCAGAATTTTTTTTCGACAAAGTTTTCCTCTTAACGAAAGAAAATTTAAACCGTATAGGTGCAATTATTGCATCAAAAGATTTTGATCTTTTAATTCTTGAGGAAGGAAATCTTACGATGGAAATACCAGAACAAAAATCCATTAACCTTGCGCTAGGTGATAATATTTCCTTAGAAAAGTTGCTCCTTTCTCTTGACAGCGGCGGACTCAGTAGAAGAAATCGTGTTTACGAAGAAGGAGAATACGTTAATCGCGGAGGAATAGTTGACGTATGGGCTTTAAATCATAAAGACCCTCTCAGAATAGAATTGGAAGATGAAAAAATAGCTTCACTTAGATTTTTCAACCCCAGCAATCAATTATCTACAGCCAAAATAGAAAACACAACTCTCCTGATTAAAAAAGGAGAGGGTAAACCGGTTGGGGAAATGCTCGGAGAATTTTTCAAAATAGGTCCAGAAACAAAAGGTTTTAAAGTAGACGTAAAACTAAATTCCACAGGTAATTCTATACCATGTACTCCGGCTATTTCTTTTCATAGAAATCTCGAGTATTTTAAACAGGAGCTAGAAAATCTCAAAAAATATCGTATTTTCATTGCCACGGGTACTCCTGGTGAGATACATCGTCTTCGCGACTTATTCGACAGCGAATTTCCGCAAATCGAATATTTAGATACTTTCCTATCAAAAGGTTTTATCATAGATAAAATAAAAGTAGCCGTATTTACGGAATCTGATATTTTCGGAGCTTTGCGGGCAAAACATAAAATAAAGAAAGAAGAAATTTCTGTTGAAGCTGAAAGGGAATTTGTTCGCGGAAATTATATTGTGCATGAAGATTTTGGAATAGGTCGCTTTGAAGGTCTTGAAATAGTGGATATCGATAGAAGAAAAAGAGAATGCCTCGTAGTAGAATATAAAAACAAAAGCAGGGTACTCATCCCGGTAGAAAAATCCAGTCTTTTAACACAATACATCTCAGGAGGAGAAAAAGAGCCGGAACTTTCAGAACTTTCAAAAAACAAATGGG
>CAZQNI010000269.1:0-2896 GCA_964594255.1 uncultured bacterium
TAAAATACTCCAAGACTTGACTTCTTTGATTAGTATTTTAAATTTAACACTATGATTATAAAAACACTATGTTATATAAGTAAAAAACCAAACCTCCTATACCAAACCTTGTACTTTATACTTTACAACAAAGATTATTATGTCATTCAAAGATAATCCGAAAATCGATACATATTCTAAAGCTAGTAACGAATCAATAATCGCTGTAAAAAAAAATACTCTCTCAACGCAATAATTTTATCTGTAGAGATGAACAGCCTGATAAAGGAGTTGATCTAGACGTTGAGCTAATACAAAATGAAGCAGCGAGTGGATTTAAATTTGCAATACAAGTAAAGAGTGTTCAAGATATAAACACTATTGCTATCAACAATTGTAAATTCGTTTCGTTTACGTTTATAACTTCTCGGCTTGGCTATTTATGTAGAAGAACACCAGGTTTAGGTTTAATAATAATTTATGATGACAAAAACAAGGTACTATATTATGACTTTGTAGAAGAAATATATAAAGAATTAGTAGAGAATAGACTTAAAAAAATAGATAAAAAACAACAAGATGAGTTTAGAAAATTTATGATGAACATTATACCATCCAACAAATAATTTTTAAATAAATAAAAAAAATCGGGATGTGGGTTGGGTTTCAAACAACATAATTTCAACTTTTTGTTTCTTTTCTCTGTGCTCTCTGTGAGTTTGTTTTTCCTCTGTGTCCTCTGTGGTAAATGTTTTTTTGTTTTTTTTGACTCTGGACATTAGACTTCTTCTTCCTTGACAAATTCCCGGAAATATCTACAATTCAAAAATCATAATCACGATAAAAAAGAGAAACAGGAGATGGATACAAATGAATAAGAACGAGGGTGGAATTCAAACGATTGGTCTTACCAAAAAATACGGTGATCGTATGGCTGTAAATGGAATAAACCTTTCAATTAAGGCGGGAGAATTATTTTCTCTGTTAGGTCCTAATGGTGCTGGAAAAACAACAACTATAAAAATGCTATGTTGCCTGCTCAAGCCTACTGATGGGACTGCAGTTATTATGGGGCATGATATAAATAAGGCTCCCTTAGCCGTCAAACAAATTATTAATGTCTCTCCACAGGAAACTGCTATTGCTAATCATTTAAACGCTTTGGAGAATCTTATTTTAATGGGTAAATTATATGGATTAGGTAAAGAAGAATCAAAAAAGAGAGCGGAAGAGCTCATAGAATTGATGGGGTTAAAAGGAAGAACAAAGGAACCGGTTAAGAATTTCTCAGGAGGAATGCAACGAAGATTAAGTATCGCAATGGCTTTGATATCTGATTTCCAGGTGCTGTTTCTTGATGAGCCAACTCTTGGTTTGGATCCTCATGCAAGAAGAGAATTATGGAAGCAAATTGAAAAACTCAAAGGCAAAAAAACCATACTGTTAACCACCCATTACCTTGAAGAGGCAGATGCCCTTGCCGATCAGATTGCTATAATAGAAAAAGGTATTATTATTGCGAGTGGTACGCCAAGCGAACTGAAGAATGAATTTCTTGGCATGCAAACCATGGTAATCAAAGCACAAAAACTTACTTCCGATTGTATCGAAGGCTTAAAAGCGATGTATCCGAATATAAGGATGATTGAAAACGGAATCGAGATAAAGGCAAAAAAATTAGTTTTTGACGATATAGTCGATTATTTTCGCTCAAAAAGAGCTAAAATTGAATGGCTTTCCATGAAAGAACCTTCTTTGGATGACGTCTTTCTTAATCTTATAGAAGAGGAGAAAAACCAATGAGATTTCTTGTATTAGCCGGCCGGAATTTAAAAGAAGTATATCGAGACCCCGTTTCTATTGGCCTGGGAGTGATAATGCCTGTTGTGCTTCTTATCCTTTTCATTTCCATGGGGAAAAACCTCCCCATTGAGACTTTCAGCCCCAGTACCCTGACACCGGGAATCGTTGTATTTAGTTTTACTTTTTTAACTATGTTTTCAGCAATGCTATTAGCCAAAGATCATCAAAGCGCCTTTTTGACAAGACTTCTAACAACACCTCTAAGGCCAATCGATTTTATACTTGCTTACAGTATTCCTTTTCTTCCTATAGCGTTTCTCCAGACTGCAGTCTGCTTTACCGTGGGAATATTGTTTGGAATGACACTTAATTTTAATGTTCTTCTTTCTCTTGTGGTGTTGATTCCTATAGCAGTTGCTTGTATTGGTATGGGTATGATAATCGGCTCACTTTGCACTGAAAACCAGATTGCCGGTATTGGGTCAACCTTCATCATGGCTGGATCCCTATTCGGTGGAGCATGGATGGACTTAAAAATGGTCGGTGGCGTGTTTAATGCTATAGGTTATATTCTTCCTTTTGCACATGCTATTGATGCAACCAGAGCTATTTTGAAAGGATCTGACTTTGGAACAATAGCTAACAATCTATATTGGGTAATTGGATATACATTATGTTTCTTTGTACTTGGAATATTCTCATTCAGATGGAGAACGAAACGATAATGGGATAGTGGGTCCAGGTCTTGATTTTCGAATCCTTTAAATCCTACGGATTAGTTAAATAGTTGAATCGAGAAATTGTTAAATAGTTTTGTGGGAGGAGGATGTGGTTTAAAAGTTCCCATTTTCCTATTTTCCCATTTTTCAATTTTCCTAATTTGTGTCTCCGCGTGAGAAACTAGGTTTTAGTAAAAAAAAATTTGTGCTATTCGTGTGATTTGTTGTTTCTAATCTTGAGGAGGTGGGTTTTAAACAACAAAAAATATCCTGCAAATCTGCGTTCATCTGCGTCCTATTATCTTCGTGTCTTGGTGCCTTTGTGGCAATATTTCAGTTTCCCCCTTGACTTTTCTTAAAAATCAAGTATTTTAGTCACAGTAAATGTAGGTTAT
>CAZQNI010000270.1:0-2891 GCA_964594255.1 uncultured bacterium
ATATGTAATTTTGATTTTTAATTTTTGATATTTTATTTTAGATATAATCACACGAATAGCACGAATATTTTATTGTTTTTTTAACTCGAAACTCTAAACACTAAACTCGAGACTACTACTTTCTTAAAAAAGACTCTCCAGCTCTATTAGTTTTACTTCGTCGTCCTTCCCGAGTGTTTCTTTTATCTCTTCTTTTGCGGAGATGTAAATTATCTGCCAGCCGGATTTTGAGATATCTTTTAGCATCTTAATTAAGACTTTTAAGCGATTACGACTTGCCTTTACAAAGGGGTCATCAAGAATAAAGAAACCTTTTTCTCCCCCTAATAGTTTTTCCCCAAGAGCAAGTCTAATCGAAAAATACAACTGATCGTAAGTGCCGCCTGAAAGCTGCCAGGGGTACAAAATCGCTTCGTCTTTTCGAACAACCATAATTTTTTCCTCTTTTTCTTCGAATATCACACTTGTATATAATTCTCCAGTAATTTTAGAAAAATATTCAGACACAGGGCTTTCCTGACCGAATTGCTCCCTAATTTTTGTCTTTTCCTCCTCCGCTATCTCCTCAAGGATTCCAAGAGAAATAATCGCATCTTCCTTCGCAAATTCTTTTTCTTCGATAAAAGTTCGGACTTTCGTTTCGATATTATCCAGGTCTCTTACTCCATGACAGCGAAGATCTTTTTCGCCCAGGATATTATTCGCTTTTCTTTCTATTTCTTTGAATTTCTCACTTAATATGTTTAATTTGCCTTCAGACTCGCCAAGTTTTTCCCTTGCTAACGAGATTTCTTTGCTCAAAGCATCATACTCTTTCTCATTGAACTCAACGTCTTTTGCCTTTTCTTCAAAGGATTTTAACTCCCTGATTTTCTCTTTCTTGTCTCCAATCCCGAGAATTTCCTCTAATACTCTTTCTTCTTTTTCTATTTCTCTTTCTAATTTTTCTTTTTTTGCTAAATTTTCATTGAATTCCTTCAAACTATCAACGAAGGTAACAGATTTTATTTTTCGAATAAATTCGGTGTTCTTTTCTGTTTTTTCGTTAAGCTCGGGAATTGTTTTTTCTCTTAACTCCTCAATTCTGTTTTTTAGAGTTCCGGCCTCTACTTTTTTAATGTTGATATCTCCCTCCCTTTCCCCGAACTTTAAAGAAAACATTTCAACCTCACCTAAAAAATCTTCTATTGTTTCTCCCTTAATTCCTAATCCGGTTAGATCTAATCTCAATGCCTCTAAATTTTTTCCAAATAAAGCTTTACTCCTTTTGTTCTTAAACTGCAGGACCATAAAAACAAAGAAACAAGCTCCGAAAACGCCTGTTAAAATTGTAAATACCAGAGTTTGATTAAGTATCAAACCTAGAATTGAAATAGCAAGCATAATCGAAACCACAAAAAAACTTTGCTGGTTTACCAATGTAAAAGTTCTTTCCGAAGATGTTTCTATCTTTCTTTTTTTTAAGTCTGTTAGCCTGGATCTTAAAATATCTATCTTTTCTTTTTTGTTTTTTTTGATTCTAAATTCATGTTCCTTTTCCTTTAGATCATCTTCAATGGTTCTTATCCTCATTTCGCTTTCTTTTAATGCTTTATTTATCTCTATAAATTTTATTCCTACCCTTTTGATTTCCCTTTCGGCGTCTCTCCATTTGGTGAAATCCTCCTCCGAAAAGGCCGATAAATCTTCGAGAGCTTTTTTGCAGTTGTCTATTTTACTAAGCGCTGCCGCAGCTCTTTCGTAGGAAAGTCTTTTTCTTGCCTCTTCAAACTTGCCCCGAAGAATTTCCTTTGTTTTTATTTCATCAAATAGGCGAATCCATTCTCGCTCAAGTTCCTCGAGTCGTTCTTCTTCTATTTCACTTTTAAGAGATTTTATATCTTCTAAAAGTAAGAAGGCATCTTCAATTCTTGTTTTAAGATGCCCATCTTCCTTTCTATTCGAAAAATCTCCGCCAGGAGTCAGCTCAGAAATTTCTAAGATCTTTTCTCTTAAGTTATTTATTCTGTTAGTCTGAAGACCGGTCAGGCGGTTTGTAACCTCCGTGTAGAACGAAGCTTCAGACTCTATGGAAAGGTCGCTATTTCTGATTACAAATATGTTTCGACACTCCCCGGCAGTAATAGGAAAAATATCATCAAGATGAATTTTTCTGCCAAGTTTTTTTTCTTCTTCTTCGGTCTCTATAATAATATATCCATCAGCTTCCTGGTTTACCCTGTTAATATTCTTAAAATCTTTTACGTTTTTGCCCAGTAAAAGTTTTATTAGTGCTTCTAAAGTGAGTGTTTTACCTGTCTCGTTAGCGCCGTAGATTAAGTTAAAATCGGAGAGGTATATTTTTCCTCTATCGGGAAGTGGTCCGTAATGGGTTATCCAAAATTCTTTTATTCTCATTCTTCACTCTCGAGCAAACTTTTGATGACAAGTTTTTTTATTTTTTGTTTTCTCGAAGGATTTAACTTTTCGAGTTTCCTATTGAAAGCTTTAAATAATTCATCTTCTGCTAATTGTTTTATCCCTCTTACTCTATTTTCGATTTCAAGGTTTTGATACTTATCTTCAAGTTCTTTAATTTTCTTATGAAAATCTTCTTCTTTTTCTTCCGTATACCCTGTGAGAGAAAGTAAAATTTTAGCTTCTTTTGGTAACTTTTTTATTTTCTTTTTAATCTTTGCGACCGTAGAAGTATTTTCTTCGGGGTAAATCGAAAGTGTTAGTTTCTTGTAATAAGGAGTGTTTATCTTATACTGAGAAGGAGGATTTCCTACTTCGAAGAGGTTAACTGATCTTCTGCCCGTTTCTTTTCTCGTTATTGAGATTGGTGAGCCCGGATATACAAAAAACCCTCCTGAGTCTAATTCATATACCTGAAAATTAGTATGAAAGTG
>CAZQNI010000271.1:0-2881 GCA_964594255.1 uncultured bacterium
CATTTCTTCCAAACATTGAGCTTTTCTGAGAAGGCCGAGTTCGCTCCAATTTGAATTAGGAAAGTTATTGAGAAGGAATTGAAATTCGTTAATGGCTTCCATATAATTTCCTAACTGGTAATGTGATTCAGCATAGTAAAACTGAGCGTCATCGATCCAATGACTCCCAGGGTATCTATTAAAGAAATATTTGAGGAAATTAATGGTTTTATCATAATCTCCTTCTTCAAAGAGTTTAACGATTTGGTGATATTCCTCATCCGGTGATGTAATCGCGGGTTTAGTATTCTTTGAACAGGAATACAATAATAGAAAAATCATGATAAAGTATATTTTTTTCATTAAGGGTTATCCTCCATATTCTTAATAATTTCGAGAGCTTCTTCCGCCTCTCTCCTGATTTTAGGTTTCGCAAATTTGTTCAGGTCTAACACCTTATTATAATAATTAGCTGCATCGGTGTATTTTTCCTGACTCAGTTTAATGTCGCCCATTAAGAAGTGTGCGTCATCTATCAATACTTTAGGCATACCCAGAGAGACCAACTCTTTAAGGTATAATTCGGCTGAATCGTAGTTTCCTTCTTTTATTCTTTTCTCTGCTAATTCAAAAGATGTTTTTCCTAACCAATATCTTAAGCGCCAGCCTGGAAGCTCTTTAGTTGCTTCTTTGAGAACATCATAAGCTGAAACCAAATCGTTTGTGTTTATGTAACATCGTGCTAATTTTAATCGTAAATCTTCATTCCTAGTTTCGTACTTTATTCCTTTTATGTAATAATCAATGCTTTGCTCATAATCTCTTGAATCAAAAAACCAGTTTCCCATTAGTATATTTTTTTCTTGTAAATCAAATTCGGGTTCAAACTCCAATATTTTTGAGTAAATCATAACAGCCATGAAATCTTTTCCTTTTTTTGATGCGTCATTACCGGCTTGTAATAATTTTTTTAGTACTTTCGTTTTCCATCTAGGATCGGTATCAATTAATCTTTCAAAGGATTTTAATGCTCTTCTGGGGTCGTTTAAATTCAGATAAATCTCACCTTGAAGGTATATTTCTTTAGGAATGGTCGAATTTTCCAGGAGAATCAATGCGCGTGTCGGTCTTAGCGAATGATAATATTCAAAAGCTTTATAGTAGTTGCTTGTTCTTTTGCAACCGGTAATAAGCAGCAATAATGTGAAGAATAAGTGAAATTTATATTTTTTTAACAACTTCAACTATTAACTTGGAGAGTTTTGGAGCGGCCTTATTCGCCGCATTTAATACAATTTCATGACTGACTGGTTCCATGGCATCAGGTAAGCAAGTGTCAGTTATTATTGAGAGCCCGAGAACCCTTGTTTTCATCCACTTTGCGATTATTACCTCTGGTACAGTTGACATGCCCACTGCGTCTGCACCTAATATTTTAACCATTCTGTATTCAGCTGCAGTTTCAAAAGTGGGACCCTGAAGTCCTAGGTAAATACCCTTTCTGACCTTTATTCCTGTTTTAAGTGCGATATCTTCGGTTTTTTCTATTAAATCTCTATCATAAGTATTGTACATATCTACAAATCTGGGTCCCAGCCGTTCGTCGTTTGGACCTCTTAAGGGATGTTCAGGAAATAAATTAATATGATCGGTTATTATCATTATATCCCCTCTGGAGAAAAAGGGATTTACGCCGCCGGCCGCATTAGATACTATAAGAGTTTTTATTCCTAAAGAACACAGTAATTTTACGCCAAAGGTTACTTTATCCATCCCGTATCCTTCATAATAATGGAATCTACCGTTCATTACACAAACATTTTTCTTTTCTATTTTTCCGCAAATCAAGTTTCCGGAATGTCCTTTTACTGTAGAGACCGGAAAATTCGGAATATCTTTATATAATATTTTTACAGGATTTTTGATTTCTCCGGAGACGTCACCTAGACCAGATCCCAAAATAATCCCAAAATCGAACTTATCGAAATCAACCTTATCGAAAATATATTTTTTGCTTTCTGATAAAATACTGAATACTTGTTCTTTCATGACTGTTTTTATTCGAATTCCTTAATTTTGAATTTATTCCTGGAACAATTCCTGAACTTTCTTTTTTGTTTTCTCTAGTTCTTCCGTTTTTGCGTTTTCTGCGGAAGAGTATTTTTTATTTCTTTCTTTTACTCTGATAATTTCCACCTCTTCAAGCATTTTTAATTGCGATGAAAGAAAACTACGTAATTGTATAACAAATCCATCTTTTTGATTTCTTAAAGCACTTATCTGACTTTGTAGATCTTTAACTTTAGCAGCTGCATTTTCGATTATTTCGCTGGCTTGCAATTTTGCTTTTTGTAGTATCATCTCAGCTTCTTTTCTGGCATTTCTTCTTATTTCATCTGTGGTTTTTTGGGTGGAGGTAAGAGTATCCTGAAGGGTTTGTTCCATTCTTTTATAGTCTTCAATTTTAGAGTCTAGTTCCTTTAATTGATCAGTCATTCTTTTATTATCTCGTACAATATTTTCTATTTCCTTTGCTAACATTTCGAGGAATATATCTACCTCATTTTTATCATAGCCTTTAAAAGATTTTCTAAATTCTTGTTTTCTAATATCTAAAGGGGTTATTTTCATAATTCCTCCTTTTTTTTGTTTGGTGGAGGCGGCGGGAATCGAACCCGCGTCCGAAATACCTGTTTGAAAGTTTCTACATGCTTAGCGATTGTTTGAATGTCGTTATTCTTTACCCAATCACAGGAATCAGAATAACCGAGCCAGTATTTATTCGGTTGCAAAACCCTGGCAAAATTGCAACCTATCTCCTTTCTATGACGCCCACATCCGGAGTAAGGAGAAAACATCCGGAAAGGACGAGCAGCTTAATTAAGCTGCCATGGCATAATTA
>CAZQNI010000272.1:0-2879 GCA_964594255.1 uncultured bacterium
ACATACTCCTGCAAAAATTCAATACCCGCGGGAAAATCCTTATGAAGCATAGGCTCATTAAGAGGACTTGTAACGTTTATAACCATGGTCGCATCTTTACTGGGAGGATCACCAGGTTTATCATATTGAGTCTTGATATCACATCCATTCTCGTAAAGCGAGATAAGAGAATTCTCCCAGGCTTTTGCTATACAATCGCCTTCCACGTGTAAAACAGGTATACCTTTTGTATTTCCCTTTGTTTTTTTATCAGATGCCATAATTCACCCCCTGATTGAATATTAGAAAGAAACCTCAATTTGTCAATAAAAATAAGCTTGACAAATCCAGGAAAAACCCTTAATTAAATTATGTTAAATAGACCGATTTTATGGATATAGATAATTATTATAAGGAAATAGAAAACGAACTTAAAAATAATATTCTTCCCTTCTGGGATAACACAGTCGACGAAGAGAACGGTGGATTTTTAGGAAGAATTTTAAACAACGGAAAAATAATTAAAGATTCTCCTAAATCGGCCGTATTGAACACAAGAATACTCTGGACATATTCCGCCGTATTTAGAAAATTCAAAGAAGAAAGATATCTCGAATTAGCCCAGCGTGCCTATGATTATATAGAAAGGTATTTCCGTGACGATGAGAAAGGAGGAATTTTCTGGCTGCTTGATTATAAAGGGTACCCTATCGATACGAAAAAACAAATTTATGCTCAGGTTTTCTGCATCTATTCACTGGTCGAATATTACAAAATTTCCGGTAACCAGAACGCTCTAAAATGGGCAATTGAAATTTTCGAATTAATTGAGAAATACAGTTTTGACTCGGAACATCCTGGTTATTTTGAAGCATACGATCGGGAATGGAGCCCTACCGAAGATGTCCGATTGAGTGATAAAGACCAAAACGAAAAGAAAACCATGAATACACATCTACACGTACTTGAAGGATATACAAATTTCCTCACGATATGGAGAAGTGAGAAATTAGAAAAACAATTAGAACAGCTAATTTACATCTTCCTGGATAAGATAATAGATCCGAAAACGGGGCACTTTAACCTGTTTTTTGATGAGAGATGGATTTCAAAGTCTAATTTCTTCTCATATGGACATGATATTGAAGGAAGCTGGCTGCTCTATGCAGCTGCCGAAATGTTAGATGATGATGACCTGATGGAAAGGGTCAAAAAAGCCTCCTTAAAATTAGCAAATATAACGTTAAAAGAAGGTTTAGATACCGAAGGTGGAATTATGACTGAGGGAGATAGAAACGGAGTTATTGATACTGACAAAAATTGGTGGCCCCAGGCAGAAGCCATGGTTGGATTCCTGAACGCCTTTCAAATATCGAATGACAGAAAATTCTTCGAAGTTTCTTACAATTGCTGGAATTTTGTGAAAAAACACATAGTTGACAGGGAAAAGGGAGAATGGTTTTCCAGGGTAAACAGAAAAGGCACACCTAATCTATCTGAAGAAAATAAACTCGGCCCATGGAAAGCACCATATCACAACACAAGAGGTTGTCTCGAAATAATGAAAAGAATCAAAAAATTAAGTAGCATATCCCAGAACTTTTAGGGAACACTTGCAATAGTATCATCCACCAGGTTTCCCTCCTTATCAAAATGCAGGACTCGCTCAAGATTATCATCTTCATCGTATTCCATACGCAGAATTGCAGCTTCTTCATTTATTATGTTTTTCAAATTTCCATTCACATCTAAAAACCTGGTTTCCAGTAATTTTCCATCTTCATCATATTCCCATTGCCTTTTTGCAAATCCATAAAATTTGCCCTCTGTAAGCTTGTCAGATATATCATAATATTTCTGTTCCACTATATTTTCGTAAGCATCGAACTTGCACCGCATAATGGCAACACCCATATTATTTTCTTTCAACTTTTCATCTTTCCCCAAATATCTCGTTTCAACAATATTCCCATCTTCATCAAATTTCTGCTGTATAACGGCAACTCCGTTCCCTAACTCTGTTAATTTATTCGTAGCATCGAGATATCTTATTTCTATTATATCTCCCTTATCATCAAATTTCTGACGTAATACAGCAACACCATCCTTGTTTTCTCTCAAATTTCCTTTAGAATCAAAATAACTTCGTTCAATCATATTACCGTCTTTGTCATATTTAAACCTTGTTTCAAATCCACCCTCTTCGATTGCCATTCTTTTCCCCAAAAAGTCATAAAAAATGGCTTTACCTATCCGTCCTTCGCCATCAAGGGTCCAAGAGTACTGTACTGCACCATAAATATCTTCCGTAAATTCACCAAACGCGCCGCAATTCAACCTGGATTTAGGGTAATTATCTTCGTCGAATTCTAATCGTATGGAATAAACCCCATGTCTATCCCTAACAGGTATACCATTTACGTCAAAATATGACCTTCTCTCATATGTCTCAAAATGTTTGATAACTACCTGCGCAACATTATTTCCAAAAAAAGATCCTTCTCTAAGTTTTCCTCCTATAAGGTGATCCACATTTATAGGTTTTCCCTCCTTATTATATAAAAAACGATATGACTCTCCTTTATTTCCCATTTCAGGAGTTATTGGATATTCCCCTCTAATAGTATATCTTCCATCAATCGAAATCTTACGGTAGTACTTATCTTTTCCCTCATCTCCAGCACATCCGCTTATCAATAAAATTGTTGTTAAAGTAATTAAAAAAACGGATAAGAATGACTTCATTTTACCTCCCTATTTCCTTTTTATCACTTACTCTTAACCTTCGAGTTGACTCTTTCCTGTTCCTAAAATTAATTTCACTTCTATTAGAAGATAAGATTTTTTTAAGTATATTAAAGGAAAGAAAAAAGGCAAGCCCCTTATAAAAACAGAGAAAG
>CAZQNI010000273.1:0-2854 GCA_964594255.1 uncultured bacterium
CCAATCTCTTTCTCTTTTTGCTTTGTAATCTCAACAAACACCGGAAAAGCTTTTATGAAAGCTTTCACCTCTTTCTCCGTTAACAAAAGATTTTCGGCTTCCTCTTTCGCTTCAATCTTTTTCTCCGCACTCGTCTCATCAGCCTTTTTGTCTCCTTTACAGCCTGTTAACACAAAACTGCCGAGCAAAAGCAATACCGATAAAAACATAAACCTTTTCATACTAAACCTCCTTTTTTCTTATTGTTTAACAAATGTTTCTACCCTTTCTATTCAGCCGTTAAAACAGAAATAAGTTTGCGATTCACAGCGCCATTCTCGTCTATGACAGGAAAATCTCCCTTGTAACACCAGTGACAGTATGCAATATTGCTGGAATTAAAAATATCACAAACGTCTTTGTACCATAGCAGAGCAATATCTTCGGGAATCGTCGGATAAATTCCATATTCACCGCAATATAAAGGTAAATTTTTATCCTTTGCCACTTTTATTGCTGGAGACATTATTTTTGCCAGAGTATCTTTTGTAAAATATCCGTTCGCATACTCTCTCATTGCCTCAAGTGCTTTTTCCGAAAGTTCTTTATAATTTGAGGTATCGACAATTTGTCCCGGATAACTTACTTCTCCGGTATATTCACGCATCACATTCCATGGAGCTTTGTGATGTGTAAGAGCTTGAGGATCATAGAAATGGAAACTCAAAATAATATTTTTGTCTTTCTCAGGAACTTTCAAATCTGGAAAAGTCGAAGCTATCTGCCATTTATTTGAGCCAACCACCACTTTTCTCTCCGGTTCTTTTATTCTGATTTCCGCAATAACTTCGCCCAAGAGATTATTCCAATCCTCCGGGTTATCCGCAACAGCTTCATTAAGTATTTCGTAGGCTACCATGTTGATTGGATATTGTATTAGCTCTTCTGAAAGCTGTCGCCATAAATCGATTAGCTTTTCCTGCTCGGCGGGTTCACTCCACAAAGGATTCGTTTCTGCAATAAAATGATGAGACCGGAGAATATGCAAATCCACAATTACCCTTAAATTAGCCGCAAGAGCCCAATTAATTGCCTTATGCAGCAGTTCGAACGCTTCCTTTTCTTTATTACCCTCCTCATCCCACAGCTGTTCTTCATCAATCGGAATTCTGACATGGTCGAATCCTACAGACGCGATCGTGTCAAAATCAGCATTTGTAATGTATTTTTTTCTCTCTTCTCCCCTCTTATCGCTCTGTGATAACCAGTGACTGACATTAACACCTGTCCTTATTTTAAATCCTTCTATTGTTTCATCGCACTTAATATTTGAGTTACACATCACAGCTAAGAATCCAAAAATTATAAAAAAAACCAACCTGAAATTATTATGCATTATTATACCTCCAAATATTTTCGTTTTTACAATTAGGCTAATAAAATCTATGTCGAATATTTAATCTGTCAAGCTAAAAGATTCGAACCACGAGATTGCACAAGATTAAAACTGACAAGAAAAAGAAATTGAACCACAAAGTACACAAAGAGCACAAAGAAAAAAGATGGTCCAAAGTCACGAGCCTTGAGTCCAAGGTCAAAACTAACTCCCAATCCCTAAATCCAAAATCCTAAATATAGGCTCGAAACCCTAAACACTAAACTCTCACCCACACGTCTAGCACTAATAAAGAGAATTTTTGTTTGGTTCTTTGTTACCAGTGAAAGCATTGACAGAGTTGTATTCTCTAATTATACTTTCTATACGGTCATCGAAAACGAAAGGCAATTGAAGCTTTAACAGTATTAAAACCTTTAAAAGCGTAGGAAAATATGTTGAAAATGGATTTTTCTAAATTATCAATATTATTTCTAATATTTCTTTTTTCGAAAGCTCTGTTGTTAGCAGGAGGTGAACGCCAGGGTTTTATCTTCAGCCTTGATCTGGGATACGGATTCACCAAATATCCGGAAAAAATGCAATACTGGAGTTCACCTGAATCTTCCGAGAATATTACTAAAGGGGGAATCTCGATGGTTGAAAAAATTGGTTATGCCCCCAATAATCATTTAATGATTCTTCTCATTTCACCAGTGATTTACTTTCAGGAAGAAGTAGATTCTGATAGGAAAATCATATTGAATGGGTTACAAGGTTTGGGCATCAGTTACTACTTAAAAGAATTTCATCCTTCTTTTTATTTTGACGCGGGTGTAGGTCTTGCTATGCGATATTTCCCTTTTGAATTTGAAGAAGATATAGAAGATTTAGATATGCATTTGGGTGTTGGAGGAACTTTAGGTGTGGGTTACGAGTTCACTCACAGATGGAGTGTGGAAAGCAATCTTTTCTATAATCGTTTCAGTTTCGAACGGGATAATGTTGATATATCCGCAAACATCCTCTCTTGTTCGATTGTAATGAGGTATATATTCTATTAACAAGGATTTGGGCTTCTGTTTTACTTTTCAAATATAGCAGAGCGTTTTTTTAAAGAATGATTTATTTGTTTATTTACTTGTTCTTAAGCGCCGGTGGATACAAAGTTGTAACGGGCACTGTGTTCGACGCAGCATCAAAGGAACCTCTACCCATGGTCAACATTGTGGTTGAGGGAACCGAAAGGGGTACCACAACGGATAATAGCGGATATTACAGCATAATACTGCCCGATACACTGAAAAAAGTCAAACTTGTCTGTTCTATGATGGGATATAAAAAAGTTGAGAGAGAGATATTTTTTTTCGGTAAGGATTACGTAAAGACAAATATAGCGATGAGTATAACAACTTTGAAATCGCAGGGCATATTAGTGTCCGCAAAGAGAAAAAAATTCAGGGAATCAGCCACCATTACCCCTGCTTCCCTCTCCACTGA
>CAZQNI010000274.1:0-2851 GCA_964594255.1 uncultured bacterium
TTTGAAGAAGTAAATGATTTGAGTGTTAAAGAAATCCGGCAGTATCTAAATGAAATAGTAAAATATATAAATAGCGGAGAAGCGAAGGTAAGAGCTTTAAATTCTCAAATTTTACGGGTTAAAGATTTTGCCGAGACTGAGGAGAAAGTAAATGTTCCCGGTATTTTTAGATTTTTCGACCCCAATCTAGGTGACAAGATAAGAAAAAATATCAATAGATCGACAGTAGCGCTAAATGAGAAATTGAGCAGTGCGCCCGACTCTTTCTTATCACGCAGTTTATTGGGTAGGAAAACAGATTTTAATAGCGTTATAGACTGGTTCATTAAAACGTATGACCAGGTATTTTTGCCAACTGTCGTAGAACTTATTTTTGAGGATATGGTCAAAATATTTCCCGAATCGGAGAATGATTCTTTAGAAGAAGCTCGCTGG
The DNA here is from genome assembly GCA_964594255.1 of uncultured bacterium. Taxonomy (GTDB): domain Bacteria; phylum Hydrothermota; class UBA3072; order UBA3072; family UBA3072; genus JAFGHJ01. Next base: position 436 of record CAZQNI010000274.1, read on the forward strand.
GCAGGTCTTCTTGCTCGCAAGAGCGATCCACCGACTGTGTACTTTATTCCCGAGATTGAGAGAACGCTCTCGAGGGCGGAGAGTATAGTGAAAGATTGCTTGAAGACCGTTTCGGTAATGGTATACGATATTAGAGGTTCTTCTATAATGGGTGATAAGTTATTAAACGCGGAGATGGAAGATCAAATACGTAACGAATTTCAGTTAGAATTATTGAAGGCAGTAGAAGATACCAATGGTTTTTTTGTTAAAGACACTGGAGACGGAGGAATTGTTTTATTTTCAGAAGAAAGTAGTGATTTCAATTTAAGGCAGATTTCTATGTCAGGGAATGAGGATAAAGAATTAGAAGATAAAGAAATTAATATCAAGCCATCTTTGGATTCGGCGAGTCGGTCGATCAGATGCGCTAGGAAAATGCTGGAGTATTCAGAAAGATTTGTCAGGAAAAATTTAAAAAGATATCAGGAATGGTTTAAAGATTTTGATGTGAAGGGAATAGATTTTGGAGGGATAACTTATGATCGATTACCTCCTGAATATAGAAAGATATTTCAGATTGGTATAGGAATTGCTTCAGGCAAACCGGGAGAGGACATTTATTTGGGAAAAAATGTACTGGGGCGACTTGATCTTACGGGTAGTCTTATTCGCAGAGCCAATATGTATTCTACCGTTCATCATCCGGACCGTTCGGTTATCCTTATAGGTGCTTCTACGATGTTTAGTTTCTTACTTAATGTTGGTTCTTTTAAACCGGTCAGTAATGAAGAGAAAATCGAAAAGTCTTCTTATCTTTCTATGCAAAAAAAACTAATAGAAGAGGTTATTCTCTGGATGAAAGGTCTCTCTGGTAATTACGTTGTAAGTGATCACAAAGTTTCTCTGCAGAGAATAGATTATTTGCTCGATGGTATGGGTGAAAAGAAAAAAATAGAAGTTCCCCAAGAGTCCGTTAGTGTAAAGAAAGGGGTTAGTTTTGTTGATAGTAAAGTTAGGGAAGAAAGAGTTCTCTATGAAGTTATACCGGAGAACAGGAGATAAATTTGGAGCTTCCTAAGAAATATATTCCGGGTTCAATTGAGGAAAAATGGAGAAGAAAATGGGAGGAGTCCGGGACTTTTGTGGCAAATTCTGATACTGAAAAGCCTCTTTATATAATTTTGCTTCCTCCGCCTAACGTTACTGGAATTTTGCACCTTGGGCATGTACTTAACATGACAATACAGGATGTTTTTATACGTATTCATAAAATGCAAGGATTCGAAGTCTTATGGCTTCCGGGGACAGATCACGCAGGAATAGCTACACAGAATGTTGTAGAAAGAAAATTGGCTAAAGACGATCTTACGAGATTTGACCTGGGCAGAGAAAAATTCGTGGAAGAAGTCTGGAAATGGAAGGACGAGTACCATAACAGGATTGTCTCACAGATGAAGATTCTTGGTCTTGGTTGTGATTGGAGCAGAGAAACATTCACTTTAGACGAAGATTTTTCCAAAGCTGTTGAAGAGGCTTTTGTCAGATTGTATGAAAAAGGTTATATTTATAGAGATGAGTATATAGTTAATTACTGCCCCCGTTGCGAAACGGTTATTTCGAATGAAGAAGTGGAAAGTAAAGAAATTAAAGGGAAACTTTATTATATTGATTACCCCTTAAAAGAAGGTGGAAAATTGCAGGTGGCCACGACCCGTCCTGAGACAATGTTGGGAGATACGGCTGTTGCTGTTCACCCTGATGATAAAAGGTACAAGGATTTTATTGGAAAGAAAGTTGTTCTCCCTTTGATGGATAGAGAAATCCCTGTGATTTCAGACGATAAAGTTGAAAAAGAGTTCGGTACGGGAGTGGTTAAAATAACACCAGCCCATGATCCTGACGATTTCGAAATAGGTAGAAGGCATGATCTTCCCTCAGTAAATATTCTCGATAGTAAAGGAAATATCAATGATAATGGTGGAAGATACAAAGGGATGGATCGCTATGAGGCGCGGGAAAAAGTAGTGGAGCATTTAGAAAATAAGGGACTTTTGAAGAAAGTTGAAGACCATTTGCATTCTGTGGGACATTGTTTACGTTGCGATACGGTTCTCGAACCTTATATATCGGAACAGTGGTTCGTTAAGATGGATGAAATGGCAAGAAAAGCAAAGAAGGCTGCCGAGGAAGGTGAGGTGGAATTTTATCTTTCCAGATGGGAGAAGGTTTATAATCACTGGCTTGACAATATTCGTCCCTGGGTAATTTCAAGACAGCTATGGTGGGGTCACCGGATGCCTGTTTATTATTGCGAAAAGTGCCAGGAAATTATGGTTAGTCGCGAGACTCCTTTAGAATGTCCGAAATGTGGAAGTCATGATATACGTCAGGAAGAAGACGTCCTTGATACCTGGTTTTCTTCCTGGTTGTGGCC
>CAZQNI010000275.1:0-2848 GCA_964594255.1 uncultured bacterium
TTGTTCTTCTCACCAAAGGCCGCATATTTATCGGCCGGTTCAAAGTTGTATCTGTCTAATTCCGGATGTATTTCTTCCCATTTCAGAATATTCTCTGCTACAATGCTGTTAAAGTGTTTTTCTACAAGTGCTATTCCGTCCGCGTCCCTACCTTCAATCTGTTCCAGACTTAATGCAGCACCAATATAAAAATCATCCTTAAATATATCTTTAAGTGCCGGCTGACTGTCCAGGTTTTTATATACTCCCATTTTAAATTCCTTTTAATTTATTTTTCATACACTATAAAATCAAACCAATCAAAATCAGCAGGGACAGTACTCTTTTCTCCGTTACCCGTAGCGTACATACCAAGATACACCCCTGTAAAGAGATACCCTACAACCTCTTCAAAAGTCAGGTACTTTGTCTCTACCTTTCCCATGCTTTTCGGGGATGCGCCGTTTATTTGATAAAACAGTTCATAAAATAAGGGCTTTGCTTCAATAGACAGAACTACTTCTCCCGCAGTTATTTCTTCATAACGGATAGGTTCAACTAATTTACCTTTTACCATATTCATAAAGAAAATATTACGCTTACCATCCTTAAGAGTTATACCTATCTCAGCGCGGTTTACCTCATTACCTCGAATAACAAGACCTGCCTCTTCACCCTCTTTTTTAGGACCAAAATCAAGTTTGGCAGCTATCCTGCATTCCATTGCTGTTTGGCGCCGTCCCAGGAAAGTGGGAGAATCCTGATCTTGCATGGTAATTGCCGTACCCCAGAGCCGCAGGTAGCCCGGACGTTCAGTTAAAGAATAATTCTCCATATATGGATTTCTTAAATAATTCCAGCAAAGAGCAGGCACACAGTCATCGAAATTATCCCTCTCGGGTTCTTCCTTAAATTTATATTTGGGTAATCTCGGCGCCGTCATCGTTTTTTCAATCGGATTACCTCCGTTCACAACCGGCCAGCCATCTTCATTCCACGTTACAGGAGCCAAAAACATCTCTCTGCCGAGATGATTGTAATTTCCTCCCTTGGGGCGAATTCCAAGAAAAACGATCCACCACCCATCTGGAGTTTCGACTAAATCTCCGTGCCCCAGAGCCCGGAACTGATTTCCTTCTAAGTGCCTGTGTGTCAAAATGGGATTATTGGGATTTGACTCAAATGGTCCCCACGGAGAATCACTTCTGGCTATTGTAAGCATATGACCGTAACTCGTCCCGCCTTCTGAAATCATCAAATAATATTTACCGTTAATCTTATAAAGATGCGGACCCTCCGCCCATATTCCGCCGGTACCATCCCAAATCTTCTTCAAATCTCCTTCAAGTTTACCCTCTTTGAGGTTCAACAATCTTTGAGCAATGTAGCCGTCGCCCCCACCCTCATGCCTGGTGTAATAAATAGCGCCATCATCATCAAAAAACAGAGAAGGGTCCATACCGTGTACGTCAATCCAGACAGGTTCGGACCATGGTCCGGCAGGATGCTCTGCGGTCACATAAAAATTTCCACCTCTATCTACATTAGTTGTAATCATATAGAATAAACCATCGTGATGCCTAATAGTCGGGGCGTATATACCTCCGGAATACCTCATGTTTTTAAGAGGTAATTGACTTTCACTCGTCAGGCAGTAACCAATAAGTTTCCAGTGCACAAGATCTTTACTGTGAAAAACCGGTACACCCGGAAAGTACTCAAAAGAGCTGTGAACTGTATAATAATCGTCACCAACCCGGCAGATACTGGGGTCGGGAAAACCACCAGGAATAACCGGATTTGTATATGTTTTATTGTACTCTACAGAACAGTTTGCCAACATAATAAAAAATAAAAATGACACAATAAAATAACATACAAAAAATTTGTTCATATATTTTACCTCCTTATATAATTGAGAACACAAACGTCTTCCGTAAATTTATGAAAACTCTGGCGCCCTCTAAACAATTTTTATTTTTTATTTCTGCCAACTTCGATTAACGCATCAAAAGCTGGTTTTGATTTATATTACCGATGAAAACATAAGACAATTAGTCCTATTTTTAATCGGCAAAGAATTATTAGGTGATTGTTTTATCAACGTTTTCATAAATTACTTTACCTAACTTCTTAATTGCACAATCACCTTTTGATTTTTTCAATCCTGCTAATACTGTTCTCTCCTCTTTATCAGAGCTTGTTCCATCTCGAGTTCCGTGCTCCTATCTATTCTATAAAATAAAAGCGCGATTACACCAAGAAAGAATAAAGCAGCAGGATAAACACTCATCATATAGCGAATACCTTTTAACGTTGTAGCAGTCTGTTCGACGTTCGGAACATATTTATATAAATCAAGAAGCTTTCCTGCAATCGCCCCCCCGAGACTGAGCCCCAATTTAAGAGCGAACAAAATGCCGGCAAAGGTCATAGCTGTAGCTCTACGGTGGGTCTTCCATTCGGTAAAGTCGGCAACATCAGCGATCATAGCCCAGAGCAAAGGAACTGTCACCCCATAGGTAAGTTGAATAAGAACATTAAAGAAAAATTGCCAGAAAATCGCCGTCGGTGCTAAAAACACGTACGCGACTGTTGAACCCCCCGCTAAAAAGAGACATGCTCGAAACACGTCTCTTTTTCCAAACCTGACAGCAAGAGGCTTTGCAAAGAGAATACCAATTAACAGGGTAACACTTCCGGTAAAACTAAAAAAGGTGAATCCTACTTTTACAACATCCGCGTCCGGACTCCGAGCAAAACCAAAGTTCTGCAAGAACATTCTCAGACTCTCATGATTCACGAAGTATTTAGTGTAATACATTCCCATACTACCCTTGATAGACCAATAAATGAATATAAAAACGGT
>CAZQNI010000276.1:0-2839 GCA_964594255.1 uncultured bacterium
TAAAAGTTGTTGTATTGGCATCTAAGATAGTTGAAAAAACCTTTTGATACCCGCCCACTATTGCAGTCCTTATTGTCTTCCCTGACTGCAATTCTTCTCGTATCCTCTCAAAAATTAGTACGTTTGCGTCTATTGCCGCGCCAACCGTTAAAACGATACCGGCAAGCCCCGGCAAAGTTAAGGTGGCTCGCAGTCCGGAAAGAACTGCCAATAAGAATACTAAATTTAAAATCAAAGCCAGGATGGCTACCAACCCGCCCTTTAAGTAATAAACAATCATAAAAAGAAAAACAAGGATTGCTCCGACGATAAGAGATCGTGTCCCGGATCTAACTGAATCATTCCCGAGAGAGGGTCCTATAGAACGTTCCTCTACAATCTTAAGAGGCGCGGGCAAAGCACCTGCTTTGAGAATAATCGCCAGGGTTTTCGCTTCTTCCATTGTAGCATCGCCCATAGTTATTTGTGATTTACCGTTTGGAATCCTTTCCCGGACGACCGGCGCGGACTGAACTATACCATCCAAAACAATTGCTATTTGTCTTTCTACATTTGCCGCGGTAATCTGAGCCCATTTTCTCCAATATTCCTTTCTCATGGTAAGATCCACTCTATAGCCCATCATATCTTGCCGGGTACCTACTCCAAGAGTCGCTTCAAGGATGGAACTCCCGGTAAGAAGAGGCTTATTCTTTAGAACGTATACGGGATAATATTTATAGCCTTCCAAAATGACTTCCTTGCCCCACTGTATGGTATCGCCAAAAGGTATCTGATCTTGTATCCCGGGAAGCCTGAGAAGAGAATCAATATAGGATTTGTACGGAGAAATAATTCCGAAAGCTCTGGCTGAGGGAGGGAAATAACTAAAAAGATCAAAAGTATCCCCCTCTATAGTTTTAAGAATCTCGTTTATTCGACTAAGTATTCCCTGCATCTCTGCGGGATCCCTTACCAATTTAAATTCAAGCAAAGCTGTTTTACCTATGATTTCTCTGGCTCTTTCTCTGTCAATCACTCCGGGCAGCTGAACCATTATGCGGTCACTACCCTGTTTCAATATTTCCGGTTCCGTAACACCTAACTGATCGACCCTGTTCCTTATTATCTCAAGAGCTCTATTAATAGCACCTTTAAGTTCTTCTTCTTTTAGTTGAGATTTATCAATTTCCATGACAAGATGCATACCACCCTGCAGATCCAAACCAAGGTGCAGAGCTCGGGATTTAATCACTTTCTGTTTACTTTGGGGAATCCTGCTAAATTCTTCTTTATCTTTAGAAAAGAATAAAAACGAATAATGTAACTGCCATATCGCAATCGCTATCACAACGAAAATAAAAAGCCATTTCCATTTTAGATTTTTCATTCACAACCTCCTCAGTAATGGTGGATTGATTATAATACTTAAGAGTTACTTAAATACTTCTTTCCCTTCTGCTATAATTTCATTCAAAGCATCTTTAAAATAATTTCTTTCTTGCAAAACTTCCGGATCTACCTGTCTCTTGTAATATTTCCAGGACTTTTTTATTTCCTCTCCAAGAAGCTGAACCAACGTCCCATCTCTTCTTCCCTGTTCAACTTTATCCTTGTGGTAAAGATAAATATCCTTAACGAGAGATCTTCCTAATCTTTCTGCTTTCCTGTGTTTTTTCTGTTTTTCAGGATCACCCGGCATAGAAACTTTTTCCCTGACCACTTCTTCTATAACTGTTGCTTCTCGATCAGCAAAAGATGCTTTAACAGGTGCCTCTTTTTCAGGCTCGATGTTTCTTCTGAAAATTTCCTTTACCTCGCCCACGCTTGGTTCGAAATCATCCTCTCTAAAAGGAGTAAGTTTTATGTCAAGAGGGTCCCTATAGATTGTAAACACATTGGAACACTCAAGACACTTAACTGCACCTCCCTGGGAAGGAACATCCATGTCTGCTACCTCATATTTAGTCTTACATTTCGGGCACTCTACAACCATCTAAATCCTCCAATATTTAAAACTTTACAATAAAAAAGTAACAAAAAAAAACAAAAGGTCAAGGGCAAATTTTGTTATTTTCCCATTGACTTTTAATTTTCTCCAGTTTTTCTATTATTTCAGTATTATTATGATGAGGAACTTCGAATATCGCAACCCCTTCGTGAGTATTCATAAAATTCACAATTGGCTCCCAGACTATTTTCCCTTCATAGGGAATAAGATGATCATCGCTTCCTTTCATCATTGAATCGGACAGGTGAAAATGTTTTATTCTGTCTTCAAAAAGGCCGAGTAATCGGTTTAATATATTTTCTTTTGCGCTGGCATGAGAGGTATCAATACAAATAGGCAGATTGAACTTATCGGATATTATTTTAAGTTCCTCAATGCCGGAACCGAAATTACCCGGGATTGTGTTTTCTAATATTATTTCAGTACCCCATTCATCTGCGAAGGAAGCTAATTCGGATAAGCTCTCAGAGGCTTTTTCTATGTCGCCATCACTTTTCCCCGGATGTAGAATAATTCTCGGTATATTTAATCTATTGGCAACAAGAATGACTTTCTCTACCTCTCTTAGGGATTTCATTCTCGTCCATTCTTCAGTGTTTGCGATATCAACCCATACTGGAGGATGGACAGAAATTCCTGATAGAGATTCCCCCTTTAACATCTTTTTTAACTTCTTTATTTCTGCCTTATCCTCATAACTAAAGTGCCCCTCTTCGCATCTAATTTCTACAAGTTTAAAAGAGCTTTTCCCTATTATTTCTACGGCGGCGAAAACGCCTCTGTCGTCTGTTATTGTAGTAGATATTCCAAAATTAAACATGTGAAAGATAATACAGGCATTATTTTTAT
>CAZQNI010000277.1:0-2836 GCA_964594255.1 uncultured bacterium
CCATTATGCATCTCATTCTCATACTCAAGAGCCGTATAATCCTTATCTGGACCTTTCCATCCCACCGCAAATTCATTTATAACATCAGGTTTATCAAAGTCCTTAATATATTTTCGTATACTATTCCTAATATCTTTAACATCTCTGTCAGGCCCATATAAATGATGCTGAGAAAAATCGATGTTTTCGACTTGCCATAAACCCGGCATTTGCCTGTGACTAATGCTTGTTGAGACGAGATGTTTGTAGGGGTCGACCCGCTTTAAATAATTTGCCATTTCCTTATGCCAGCTTACAATCACAGCCTGGGGAACCTTTTGCCAAGCAAGCACATTATCAATCTCATTCCATAATTCCCAGCAGGCAAGATTGGTAGAATATCCCCACCGCGCAACCATATAGCGCAATTTGTTTTTGTATGTTTTCTTCGCTTCAGCATTCGTAAAGAAATCTACCGGACTTTCACAGGGTCCACCATTTTTTGCATTATATGGATTTGTTCTCCACTCGGCATTGGATGCCCAGACATCAACCTCGGATTTAAAAACACCGTGATAATCAAGGGTCAGCATCATATAAATATCTCTTTCCTCGGCTAAAAGAAGAACTTCGTCCAATCTTTCTGCTGTTTTTCTATAATACCTGCCAAGCCCGGGAGCATCCAGGACATCTTCCTCTTCTCCGCATTCAATTTGAATGTTTCCAAGCTCCGGGGAACCTTCCAAATTTTCCAGGAATTCAATCCTGAGATAGTTTGTTCCCTCCGGAAGCTCATTTATATACACAACAAACATCCGATGCCAGTCCAAAGCGGTATCCCAAACTTGACTGAATTCAATATCAATTAGTGCATATGTAATATTATCCGGCGAAGAATAACATTTTATCTTATCTGTAGAAAGATTTTTGTGGTAGAAAAGTTTTATCTTGAATCTTCTTATATCTTTAAGATTATAAATAATAGTTTCTTTAGAGTTGGATTCTATGGTAACTCTGTTAGTATCATCTTCTGTTACTTGAGATTTCCCCAAATTTATCTTTAGCCCCTGTGAGTGTAGGAATACTTTATCCCAGTTCTCAAATTCATCAACAATTGTCCCATCATATCCCATAACAACTCTAGTCCATTCAAGAGGAAGATTCCAGGTACACATCCATGTACGAAAGAAATTCGCATTATTTTCCCTGAGAGCATCAAGATAATCCTCGTAGGGGTATTTCCATTCGGATTGCAGCTCCCATCCGATGTTCAAACCGACCCCGCGGAAACGTTTACCGGAATCAAAAACAAAGGAGTAAAGGGATTTTTCATTTAACCTCAGAAATCCGTCTTTTTCAGATTCCTTTACCGATAGGTAGAATTCTTCAGAATTAGACGTATCCTTTTGGTTGACTACTTGAACATGAAAAGAGTGCGTTCCTGCCTGCATGGCAGTAAATCTTGCTTCCCAATTTGATTTTCCGGGTAGATCATACTTATAAAAACAGGGTAGAATTATTTTGTTGCCATCCGGTGGTCTTATAATAGCATCTACTTTTATATCTTCAGGGTCATAAGGATTTTCAAACTTTTTAGTTAAACTGATATCTATATAGAGTGTCTCGAATTCCTCCATACTTTTTAAGGTTGGTTTTACTGAAATACCGGCGGAACCTCCCTTCTTACAGGAAACAAGCGAAATTGCCAATATTGCCATCAAACCACTTAAAATACTGAACTTTAATTTATCCATGAATCCCTCCAGCTTGGGGTATATTTTTCAAATTTATTATTCTGATTATTTTTTATAATATTTTCCCCTAAATTACACATTTAGTCTGCCATGTCAAGCATAACCTAATAGGAAACCGCATAAATTTATGTGTTCTTGTATTCTTCTCTTTAAATTCTAAAAAGGGTTAATTTGCTGTTAAAAAACTCCTCAAAAGCGTTCACATAATCACTTCTTTTTAGATACCGCTTCCCAATCCACTTTTCCCGTAAATTGCATAACAACAAATAAAGTTACAATGCATAAAATCGTTATAGCTAGGCCGGTAAAACCTTCAAAGAAAAACGTGTAAGAAAATAAAACCAGGTATACGAACTGAGAAATAGCAATCTCAACAAAAGCGAACCTATTGCTGACAACCAATCGCATGTAGGTTACAACAAGGGTTATCGAAACAGCAGAACTAATTAAAAATGCCGCATGTATAGATATGTGGTCAACAAGGTAGGCAAGGAGCAGGTGAAAGCTAAAGAAAGCTGCTGCGATAAAGAAATAGTTCATAGGATGAACTTTTATACCACGCAGTGTTGTAAAAATGAAGAGCAAGAAGAAAAAGAGAAACAAAGAAATAGGAGCAGAAAAAGTGACCTGACTAACCCAGGGACCGGGATTAAGTTTTTTGGGTAAATCCATGCCGATCTTTACACCCGTAAGCAGATTAGAATACTTCCATTTTAACTCCCAACCTTTTTCGGTTTCAGTTTTGTCTGTCGGTGAAATACTATTCTGGGGAAAGTCTATTTTGTCAAAATCGGTATTCATTGTAAGTAAAAAGTCCTTAACCTGCGTTACGTTTTGACCAAAATCATACCACCACTGGTCCAACCCTTGAGAGTTGTATGAAATTTCTATAGTTTCTGTTTCACCCGGAGACAGTTTTACGCCTTGCACTACTTTCCCTGTGGATATATCGACCTTCTCCAGCTCTTTACCACTAACCAAAAGCTTAAAATCGTCGTAAACCGCACCTACAGCTGGAAAATCGAAATTAAAATAAATATAACGAGATTCGTCAGTATCGTTTATTATTTCGTACCATCCCGAAAAATCCACCACATAGGTAG
>CAZQNI010000278.1:0-2835 GCA_964594255.1 uncultured bacterium
AGAAGCGGAAATAAAGAAAATGGAATTAGACAAAAGTGGGGATTTACAGATGAAGATTCAAAACAACGGTAATATATGGTTAAGGCCGGTAGTTGAGTACTGGGTTAAGCGAGGAGATAAAGAGATATACCGCGATTCTCTAAAGTCCTCTGTTATATTACCCGAAAAAACAAGAGAGTATAAATTAACATTCGAAGGTATCAAAACCATTAAAGGCGATGAGATAGTTGCGAGAGTGGACTACGGCGGAGATAAGATACTCGAAGGAGTTAAAAAGGTCGAATAACTTCAACAGAAACCACAAGATTCCACAGATAACACAAGATTTTTTTGTTGTCTAAATCCCTATCCACACCCAAAAATCAGCCACCGATACACACGGATTAACAGTGATTTTTTTTGTTTTTTTTAATACCATACTCCATCTCTTTCGCATGTAAAACTTGCAGTAGTTGTGGTTTTTTTCTTTCTCTGTTGTAAATGTTTTTTTTGCGTGTTTTTTTAAAACAACTTAAAAGGGGTGGTGGGTTTCGGGTATTTAGTGTGTTTCGTGGTTTAAAAAATTGTTTCTGCCTTTGTGGCTCAATGTTTTAACTTCACAAGATATACGTCACTTTCAATAGCACCCTCATCCCGGATAAAACCTGCCATAATATGACCATTACCAGTTGTCTGCTGGATCGAATATACGCCTTCTCCACCACTATCGCCCAGGGTTCTGCTCCAGATAGTGCGATCTTTAGAATCGGTCTTTATAAGATATATATCTCCCTGACCGGCCCCGTAAGAATGTGTAATACCCGCTATGATAAAACCGCCATCGCCAACCTGATGGACCGACATGCCAACATCGTAAGCTCTACCACCAAAGGTTTTCGTCCAGAGGGTATCTCCCAGAGAATCAGTCTTAATAAGATATACATCCCATTCTCCCGCACCGTAAGAAAATGTGTAACCTGTTATGACGTAACCGCCGTCAGAGGTCTGCTGAACCGAGTAACCCAAATCATTATAACTTCCCCCAATGTTTTCAACCCATTCAACAGTTACCGGGCGTTCAGGTGAACACCCCCAACCGAAAACAAATAATAATAGAACTACAGCAAAGCTTAGTAAACGTTTCATATTATCTCTTGAATTACACTATAATAAAATGAGTCAATTAGTCAAGCAAAAGAATTATACCCCCTACCCCCATTTTTTACCTCAGAGGACACAAAAAAATAAAAAAAGTGTGGGGTGGCCAATTCAACCAATCAACAATTTGACTATTTAACTTTTGTGACCTTAGTGGCTCCGTGTGAGAAATTTGCTTTTAAAATCCTGCGACCTAAATACCAATCACCTAAATTAATGGTATTAATATGATAAGAAAAAAGTAGATAATGAATTTTTTCACTAATCTTAAATTTTTTAGCTAAAATCCTTATTTTAATTTACTTTTAGAATACATTGACAAAAAAAACTGTTCAAAAAAAACAATCCATTTACTTACTGTAAAATAAGGAAATAGGTCTCTTGACTTCATTATAAAAACCCTTTAATTATATATTATCAATCGGGCTAAAAACCTTGAAGTTATTAATATAAATTAAGCAGGTGTTTCATTTAAGCAAATGTTTATATTTAGCAAACAGGGGGTTTGCCTTGAGGAAATTTGAGTTTAAGGTATTGTTAAAAACTAAAGCCTTCTTAACATCAGAGAAAAACAAGGCAGCTTTGATAGTTTTCTTCACCTGAAAAGTTGAAAGAAAAAAAGACTGCCCGAATAACAATCGGGCAGTCTTTTTAATTGTTTAAGTGAATAATTAATGGGAATTTCTGGTGATAACTTCCTTGACTTTCAAGGGGAAATTATTATTTTATTAATCAACAGGATGGTAAATGCGCAATGCTTGTTTTAGGAATATGGGATGGTCATGATTCAGGTATATCAATATTAAAGGACAATAAAATCCTTTTTTCTATAAACGAAGAACGACTTTCAAGAAGAAAATTAGAAATATCTTTCCCGGAAAACTCGATAGAATATTCTTTAAATTATTTAGGCCTTAAAAAAGAAGACATAGAGGTTATTGCGTTTTCTACTTCAGAATTCGCTAAAACCTTATGGAGGATATTTCCGCCCTTAAAAGAAAATTACTATTTATTACGCAGAAGAAAAAAGGATTATTCCAGTCTTGATTCTTTCAAAAGGGGTTTTAAATACAAGGCAACCGAGTTACAGTTAGATCCTTTATCAAAAAGCATAAGTAAATCGGTAATAAATAAAAAATTAAAAAAATTAGGTTTTAAGAATTTTAAGCTATTGATTTATGATCATCACTTATGCCATGCTGCAAGCGCTGCTTTTACAAGTGGTTTTGAAAAGACATTAGTTATTACAATCGATGGAATCGGCGATACTTTATCGGGAACGATAAACACATTCGAAAACGGTAAATTAGAAAGAATAAAAACTATTTCTGGTAGAAATTCTTTCGGTATATTTTTTGAACACGTAACCAACCTTTTAAATATGAGGGAATTAGAAGATGAAGGCAAAGTTATGGCGCTTGCCAATTATGCTCTGAAAATAGAAGACGAAGAAAATCCTCTTCTGGATTTTTTCGAAATTGACGGATTGGAAGTAAAAGCAAAATATAGTTCTTTAAAAACTTCAAGAGAATTAAAAAAGATTTTTTGGAAATTTCCGTCGGAGCAGTTCGCTTATATGGCACAACGAACTTTGGAAATAAAAATTACCGAGTTGATTCGGAATGCAGTTAAAAAAACAGGTTTAAATAAAGTATGTTTAGCCGGAGGAACCTGCTCAAATATAAAAGTAAACATGCT
>CAZQNI010000279.1:0-2817 GCA_964594255.1 uncultured bacterium
GACAGGATAATAGAAACAAAGTTAGAAGAGGATTTTTGTTCTAAAGAAAGGAAAAAAGTATTTATCTTTCAAAGTCAAAAAAAGGATTTTTATCAACTTAATATTTATAAGGACACTTTTGAAATTAAGCAAATAGAGATGGGATAAGAATAAAGAAATTCAGTACCACTACCACAAAAAGAAAAAATAAATAGCATAAATATTAAAAAAACAAAATTAATTTATTTGCGTAATTTTTGCATTGTTGAAATTTATCTCAGACAACCTACTTATCTATATAAAAAGTAAAAAACGGCAGAACTTATAAGTAATAAAGGAAGTTTTATAATCCATCCTGCTGTAAATTGCTTCCTAACATGGAGATTCATCGAATCCGGCGTCAATTCCTTGCTTAATTTCAAAAAGCCGGGTCTCCATTTTGTTAGTATTAGTATATCGATTATAAAAGCGTCATATAAATCCAGAAGTAGTAATAATAAAAAATTCATTAATAAAACCCAGATATATTTTATCTGACCTGCATTTCTGAAGGTAAAAAAATCGAAAGCCACAAAAAATGTAAGAATAAGTATCAACATAATTAAAAATGATAGAATTCCGGCAAAGGGCATTCTCTTCTTTAATGTACCATCTTGTTTTCTGCTTTTATATACAATACCGGTTCGAAAAACTGCTATAACTATCACATTTAATAAACCAGCTCCGATTAAAAACCAAATGGTTGTATTTATAATAATATTCATTTTGATTTAACTCTCATTAAAGTCCTTTCCTCATTCTTTTCAATCTTTCTTTATCCCTCTTTTCCAGTTTTTCTGTTGCGGGAGAAAATGCTATTGATGATATTTTCTTAATGTTCTTTTCCAGATATTTTAATGTTTTTTTCGGATATACATTGTATAATTCTTTTAATGCCCATCCAACGGCTTTTTGAACGTAATATCCTTTATCATCAAGCAATCTATTTATAAGCTTAATTATTGTATCGTACGGTAATAATACTTTTTTAGTTCTGCTGAAATACAAAAGACTTACAATCGATTGCCTTCTGTCCCATAGATTCTTCGATTTATTCCACATCTCAAGTTGTTTTAATACTTTATCCGGAATCAATTCAAGTATTTTTGTGTATATTTTAGCCAATGCGTCACAATAACCCCAATTATCTACAGTATTCTGCCAGTGTTTTATCGTTTTCCATGAACAACGCAGAAATTCTTTGTCTTTCATTTTAGATTCCAAATAAAGAAAAGCGTGTACTCCTGCCCAGGAATCGGATGAATTCTTCCAGATATATTCCCAGATTTTTAATTGTTCTTCTGGAGATTGTTTGGAAAACGAATATCCTTGCTTGAAAAGTTTCCTATGGGCAGGAGCAGTTTTGGGCGTTTTACTTACCTTTTTCTCAACTTCTTCCAAACATTTTTTCAAATAATCTTCTTTCATTGTTCAGCTAAATGCTCTAGCGGGTAAGCCACTTTCTAAAGAAATGTAAACTTCGTGCTTTTATTTTTTAACTATTTGATCCCACAGGGGATATTCTGTCGCATCTGTTACAGTGGGCTTTTCTCCATCAATTTTGAGTTCTTTGTCCTTGGGTACGAAGGAGAGACCTGCTGCCTCCCAACCTCTTCCCGTCTTTCGAACATCTGCATCCCACTTCCATTTAATTAATTTTAGAGGAACCCATTCGCTAAGTTCTTTTTTAGGTTTAAACATAAAGTATAAATCAAAAGTCATTCTGATACGTAAATAGGTTACATTTTCGGCAAGAATATTTGTCGGTATACCCGGCGCGTCATAAAAGCTATTGTTTCTTGCGCACGGATAAGCCATATCAAGACCCTTCTTACAATTTTGATCTATGGGAGGTGTTGGTCTTAATTGACCGGCACTATCACGTTCTTGTTCAAGTTGGCAATTATCAATTATCTGTACCCACTGGGTTTCTCCCGGTATATTAGATTGCGGCTCGCAAATAAATAAAATCCCATCATATTGTAATCCTACAAGTACTTTCTTTTCAGCTATTTTACCTCCATATTCGCCGTAAACTCTATTCTCTTCTGGCCATTGAGCGAGTAATTTTGGATCACCACTTCTCATAACACCAAAAGAATTACCCGCTCTACTACTATCACAGTTTACTGTATAGTCCGGCCTTTTAATAGTAAACTCAACATCCTTGGAATACTGTTTTCCATCAACTACCGCCGTATATTTAACATTACCCTTATTACCCTTATACCAATAGAATCCGACTTCCGGCTGCTTTAAATCTTCTTCTTTCAATGGAATTACTTCTGATTTTGTTTGATTTGCAGCCACTTTAAATTGTTTGATGTAATTCTTGTTATTATTACCATCAATAATCCATTTGCCTTTCTTCGGGTCCTTTTCTTTTGGAACCACAACACCTTTGAGTTCAACCTTTTCACCAACGACTACTTCTGTAAGTTCATCATTATAATCAACATCTTCCCAGTTACCATTTACCTTCCTCATTATGTATAAAAACACTAAATCTACCTCTCCAAATGCCCATTTGATACTATAATTAACATCCCCTCCATCTTGATTTTCAGGTTCAAAGTTCGCTTGACTCATAAATGGGGGAAGGTCTGACACGGTAATCTTAAAAGGCGGCGAACCTGTTTGCGTTTTAGTTGTCCATCCGCGGCTATTGGCCATTCTACCGTCTTCGGGAATTTGAAATCTAATACCCAATTTACAAATATTAATATCCTTCTCATCCTTTTCATACGTACAATCCGATTTTCTTACTCTTCCACGCACTGTTACTTCTTCGGCTGCGGC
>CAZQNI010000280.1:0-2796 GCA_964594255.1 uncultured bacterium
TAAGCTCTTGATTTTTTCTTTAAAATTTGTATCATTATCATATGGATTTAATTAGTTTTGTGCCGATTGCAGGTGTGGTTTCGGGGATAATTGCTTTACTACTCTTTTTCCTTTTAATAAAGAGACTAAGGAATAGGAGAAAGAAAATACTTGTATGCATTATTCACTTTCTTGTTGTTGTTATTTTTGCTCTTATATCCTCTATTTTTATCCTTTTATATGCAGGTTTAAAAGGCTATGAACATTTTACCTATAATAAACCGATTTTTTCTGTTGAGTGTCCAATAAAAGAAGATGATTCGTTTGTTCTTAAATTTATACCGTTAGACGGAAAAGAAAGTCAGGCAAGGTTCTATCGTGTTAAAGGACAGCAATTTGTTATTGAGGGACATATAATTAAATGGGAAAATTTTTTCGTTACTGTTGGAATGAAACCTTTATACCAGGTTACGAGGTTGACCGGACGTTACGTTTCGATTAATGATGAGAAGGAAAAAGAACGCAGTGTTTATGAAATTGAGGAAGAAACCATGCTGTGGAGATGGTTGATGCAGTATGGAGAAAAAATACCTGGTATTGATGCGGTTTATGGTATTTCTTCGTTTAAGGATGCCGTAGAGAACAAAGAGCTTATAGTTCATATTACTCATAACGCATTTGTGATTAAAGAAAAGTAAAATTAGGATTTGGGATTTTGGGGTTGGGATTTAGAAAAAACAACAAATGAAACCTACAAGCACTACATGTTCTACATGTGAATATTTTGGGTGGGATGGGTTTTAAAACAACACCTTTCTCTCTGCGTTCTCTGTGTGTTTATTTTTTCTCTGTGTCCTCTGTGGTTAAACTCTTTTGGGCCCCTTGACTTTAAAATAAACAAAGTTATTCTTTTCGAAAAGGAGTGCAGTTGAAAAAAATTCGAGTTTGGTTGCCAATTATATTGATATTAATAGGAATTGGCGTTATTTTTTATATAAGGAAAACCAATTCTGAACCGGGAGAGGTTTTCTCCGAGGATTTTTTTAAAGAAGGTACCAATACCGAGTATTTGGGTATATATCTTAAAGGTCATAAAGTAGGTTATCTCGCATCCAAAATCGATACAGTTGAGAATGGTTATAGAGTTTATTCTAACACATATCTTAAGTTATCTCCCGTACCGGGAATAGAAAAAGAAGTTATGTACAGGGTTGCTGCCAATACTGACCTTTCATATGATCTAAAAAACTTTGAATTTTCAATGTTTTCAGATGATTATTTTTTTGAGGCGAAAGGAGAGAGAAATAACGGTAAACTTTCAGTTGATATGAATATAGCGGGGCAAAAAAGAAAGCAAGAATATGAGATTAAATCTTCTTACATGCCGGCAACCATAGAAGGTCTGGTCAAGACAGGTAAAACGGGTAAATTCGAGTTCTTCGATCCTACACTTCAGGCATTATTCGAAATAAGTGTTCAGAATTTAGGGGAAGATACATTAGAAGGTGAGCCGGTCACCAAGTACGGCGTTATGCAGTCGGGCATGGAAATGGTCTTCTGGATTTCGGATAAAGGTGAACTCATTCGATCCGAAGCACCAATAGGTTTGGTTATGAAAAGAGAAGAAAGGATTCTGAAAGAGGACATAAAGCCGGTGGGCTTCAAGTTGTATGATTCTTATGCCATAAAAGTTGCAAAAGAAATAGAAAATCCCCGTGATATATCTATGCTGAAAATCCGCCTGGATTCGGTTGACCTTACCGGTTTACGGATAGAAGATGACAGGCAAAAGCTTAACGGTAATGTTCTTACAATCAAAAAAATTAAACCCGGGGAATCAAAGAAGATTCCTGAAGATGTAAAAGAATTTTTAAAAGCCACTCCCTTTATACCTTCAGACGATGAAAAGATTAAAAAAATAGCGCACGAGGTTTTAGGAGAAAAAGGAGGAATTGAAGGTGTCGGGAGGATTGTTTCTTATGTCGACAAAAAACTTACGGATAAACCCACGTTTTCCATCCCAAACGCTCTCGATGCTCTGGAGTCCGGAGAGGGAGATTGCAATGAGCATTCAGCTCTTGCGGTCGCACTACTTCGGGCTGTAGGAATTCCCTCTAGGGTTGAAGTAGGACTTGTTTATGTGGGGGGAGCGTTCTATTATCATGCCTGGATAGGAGTTTATCTGGGAGGCAAATGGATTTCTTCAGACCCTACTTTTGGCCAGGTAATAGCTGATCCCACTCATGTAAAATTAGAGTACGGGGGGTTTGAGAACCAGGCTAAACTATATAAAGTCATAAACAAGCTTCAAATTTCGGTTTTGGATTATGATTGAACTTAAAAATCTTTCCAAGAGTTTCGGAGAGGTTAAAGCGGTGAACAATTTGAACTTGGTGATTCCCAAAGGAGAGTTATTTACATTGTTGGGCCCAAACGGAGCAGGTAAGACCACTACAGTTAAGATGATGACAGGGCTTATATTACCAACAGAAGGAGAAATTTTTATAAAAGGGATTAATCTTCTAAAGGAACCCGAAAGAGCCAAAAGCTTAATTGCATACATTCCCGATGAGCCTTTTCTTTATCCTGAGTTGACCGGAAGAGAGTTCATATTTTTTGTATGCAGGCTTTACGAACTCGATAAAAAAACCATTGAGGAAAGGATGGAATATTTGTTTAAGGAATTCGGGGTAGAGAAATGGATCGATTTTCCTTCCTCCGAATATTCGCATGGTATGAGGCAAAAAGTCATATTTATACAAGCATTAATTCATAATCCGGACGTTATGGTTATTGATGAACCTATGGTAGGATTGG
>CAZQNI010000281.1:0-2777 GCA_964594255.1 uncultured bacterium
ATTTTAGCAGTTTCTTTTAGACCTCTAATAGACCATGTATTTGAAAAAGGAAGATCGAGGACGATATCGTCCCAGTGAGAGCGGGAACTTTTAAAATAAGTCATTAACCGGGAATAATGGCCCATTTTTCTTTCAGCTTTAACTAAGATTCCCGGTACACCCGCAACATTTTCAGAAGCTATATGTAAAATTTTCATTTTAGTTTAAAATAAAAAACACAGAGCCCCCCACAACTCCGCACCAGAATATTTAACCACAGAGCACACAGAGATTTTTTTGTTTATGTTTAATCTAAGCCCCGAAACCTCACAACTCCAAAGGAAATAAAGAACCGATTTCTTTACATAATCAATTATTGTAATCGCAGAGGCATTAATCGATGGTGAATACTCCAAATGTTTTTTTAATAACAAAGTTTCTTTTTAAATCCGTATTTATTCGTGTTCATCTATGGCTAATTTATAAGGGTTGTGGGTTGGGTTTTAAACATACAATTCTTTTTTTCTCTGTGTACCTCTGTGTACTCTGTGGTAAAATTATTTTGGGGTTGGGCTTCTGATTTTATTTCTTCACATTACCAAACAATCGCCTATAATCTTCTGCGCGATTTTCCTTGAGTACCTTACAACTTTTATCGATTTAGGAGGTTGAAAAGGGTCTTTTTCCTCGAGAAGAAGGACCTGCGGAATTTCAAGTAAAAAAGCAATTGCGGAGAGGTCGTTTCTCTTTGTAATTAGCTTCGAAACTTTACGCAAACTATCTTCGTCCGAGACTTGATGTAAACCATGGTATTGGGTAGAAATATCAGAACTAATGCCGATAACCTCTTCCTTTTCTCTTTTTTTACTGGAACGTCTGGCTCTTAAGGCTTTAGTTTTCCATTTTAAAGCAGGGAATCCAAGTAAATCAATTAAATATTGATACTTACCGGTTATTGATTTTGTTCCCGCTCTCGCTGTAATGTTTACACCTGGAACTTCATTTATTGAAGCAACGATGGGATTTTTTAACAAGTAAGAAAATACCTGAATATTTGTTTCGTTAAGATCAATCAATAGATCATAAGTATTTTTTATCTTGTTTCTTAAGCGATACATACCAATAGGACCTGATTTTTCCGGATAGCGTATAATCTTTGTTCTAAGGCGTCTAAAGTACTTAGCATCCTGATCCTCCGTTAGCAAAACATATAATTTGTGCTTTTTTGACAAAGACTCAACCAGGGGCAGAGAATAAAGCGCTTCGCCTTTAATCGTGGAAGGCCGAAGGGCTATTGTATTGATGTTTTCTAATGGAAATTCAATTTTTTTCGATGTTATTTTATTTAATAAAGGAAAAACAACAGAATTTAATTTTTTACGCATTTCTTTCCTCGATATCGAATATTTTACCGGGGTTTAATATATTTAAGGGATCGAATTCTTTTTTTATGTTTTTCATTAAATTTATTTCCTTTTCTGTTCTTGAATATTTCAGATACTTCTTTTTGGTAAAACCTATACCATGTTCTCCACTTATTTTACCTCCAAAATCATTCAGTTTCTTGAACAATTCATTGACAATCTTTTCCCCATTATCTTTCCATTCTTCATTTTTCACAATATTAACGTGCAAATTTCCATCTCCTATATGCCCGAAAGTAAAAACTCTCGTATTAAATTCTTTTTCCAGCTTTTTAATTTCAGGAATGAATTTAGGAATATTTGCTCTAGGTATAGACACATCTTCGGGGATAATAGTTCCAAATAAATCGAGCGCTTCCGATATACTACGCCGGAAATCCCATATTTTTTCCTGTTGATGGTTTTCTTCAGCCACGAATACATCGACAGCTTTATTTTCTAAAAATTTGTTGCCAATTATTTCAAATTTATTCTCCAGTTCCTCCTTTGAACCTTCCAGTAGTTCAGCGATAAGTAGTGTTCCTTCTTCCGCCATCGGTATTTTTTTATCCAGATTGGTAACAGCCACTCTAACGGCATCTTCGTCAATCATTTCGAACGCAGAAGGAATAATTCCGCTTGAAAGTATATTAAATGCGGAAAGAGCAGCATCTTCCAGGCTTTTAAAGGGAGCTACTAATGTGGCAGAATAGGGGGGAAGATTTACAACTTCTAAAAATATCCTGGTTATAACACCAAGAGTACCTTCTGACCCAATTAAAAGATTTAAAAGAGAGTATCCGGTAGCATTCTTTTTTAACTTTCCTCCGAAGAATTCTTTTGAGCCTTCGGGCAGAATCACCTCACATCCTCTGACGTAATCCCTTGTAAGACCGTAAAGAAGACACCGTGCGCCTCCCGCGTTTGTCGCAACATTTCCTCCTATAGAGCAGGAGTCTACCGAAGAAGGATCGGGAGGAAAGAAAAACCTATATTGTTCAAGGGATTTATTTATTTCTTCCGTGATAACACCTGGTTCTACTTCCAAAATGCAGTTTTTTTCGTCAAAGTCGATAATCTCATTCATTTTTTCAAGAGATAGGACAATTCCACCATTAACAGCAAGAGCACCTGCTGTTCTGCTGGTACCTCCTCCTCTTGGAATTATAGGTATTCTTGCATCGTTTGCTATTTCAAGAAGTCTTGATATTGAATCGGTGTCCGTTGGTAGAAAAGCAGCATCCGGAAGATAATAATAATCGCCGGGAGTTTCATCCCGTGCGTATTTTTCCAATTTTTCTTTTTCTGTAAGTAATTCGTAATCAAACTCTTTTTCCAGTTGTGCCAATTTTTCCATAGGCTAAAATAATAGTAAGTCAACTTTAGTCAAGACCA
>CAZQNI010000282.1:0-2775 GCA_964594255.1 uncultured bacterium
TATGATATATCCGTTATATCACAACCACCCCAATGCCCTCCCGGCTTCATCGTGTAAACGCCATTGCAATTAACAAAATAATGCTCTTTAAGGCTCGAAATTATATCTTTTGCCTCTTTAAGGTAATCCTCCCCCCACTGATAATGAGCTACAATAAGAGCGAAAGCGACATCTAAATCCCCGTCCGTAGCGCTTCCGGGATCGATAATACTATCACAGGTCACTCTCCAACCCATTAGATTATGCGCTTTGTCTGTTCTCTTAGTTTTATAAAACTCTAAAAGCCCATCGAAAATCCATTTTTCCCCAAAATAGGCGCTCAGCAACATACCATAACCTATACCTTCCGAAATGGTTATTGCAGTATCTCCCACGCAAACACGACACATACCATCACATCTTTTAAGATATAAATTTTTCCATCTTTCGTAAGGAATCTGTACATCTATCGCGGAAATCACCGAGGTTTTATAACCGTAAGAATAATCCACACTTTGAGGAAACGGTCGCAATTGACCAAAAAGATAACTTCCTGAAAGAAAAAATAACGCAGCCAAAATAACTCTCTCTTTCATAAAAACCCCCTTCAGGCTGCTAAACTCACTTAAGTAAAATCATCCTTCTTTGAATATTATTTCCAGATGTTTCCAATTGATAGAAATAAATCCCTGAAGACAAATCATTCGCTTTAAAAGGAACGGTATATTTTCCTGCAGATTTATTTTCTTCAACCAATGTCATTATCTCTCGACCCGAAATATCATAAATTTTCAGCCGAACAAAACCCGCTTTCTCTATAGAATATTCAATTGTCGTCGCCGTATTAAAAGGATTGGGATAGTTTTGAGCCAAATAACAATCAACCGTATTTAAGTCATTATCATTTTCATCTTCTATCCCTTCTTCACCGGAGGAAATTTCCAGAGTAGAAATCGTTGTAATCGACCTGGCTGCAATATTTAAACTCGACCCATTATAATAACCTATCAGAGCACATTGTTCGGTCTCAGATGTTCGCAGCATATTTGCCCCCAACATATTAAAATCCGTAATATCCAGATCCAGGTCTTCATCACTATGACCTATATTAATTATTACAACGGATAACTTATCATTTTCGGGACTAACGTAAGCTGATATACGTAGACTATCAGCATCAACTGTTACGCCCACTCTTTTCCATCCGGAATGAATGGCTTTGGAATACTGCCTGAAAGCCCAATAGACCTGGTTTATCGTATAAGTACTTCCGTTCTCCAAATCAATAAACGGCGGCTCATCAGACTCAAAAGAACCTACTACCGACCACCAATAGAAATATCCGGAAACATTACCACGAACAAGACAATTATGCATAAGCCAGGCTGTATTAAACCACCCGCCATAATCATATTCTGTCTGAAAGATAGGCTTATCCGTATAGTTATTCGCTATTGCTGACAAATTACCATTAAAAGCATCAGGATTAACGTTTCCGTCACCTCCATGATATAGATGATAAGCATATCCATAAATATATTCAGGATGATTAAATTCATCAGCAAAATTTTGAAAAGTATCGAATCCTATACCATGGACCTCTGCTGCCAGAAACTTTGGAGGAGATGCAAGCCCCTGCAATCTATTGTACACAGAATCAAATGCTTGATCATAACCAGCCCTTGTACTTGATTCAGTCGCATCAAATCTGCAGCATTCCCAGTACTGAGTTTCATATGTGGGTTCATTCTGAATACTGATATAATCAGGGACGATATCAACTGCCTCAAACGCCTCCAAAGCATCTATCCAGTACTGGGCAAATTCACCATACACATACTCACCAGTTTCTGTCGTATCAAGAGTCCCTCCGTTTTTAAGCTGGCCATTACTTTTCAAATCGGCAGGAGGCGACCAGGAAGATATCATTACTTTCGGGTCATTCACCGAATAAGAATAAAAATTGTCTACGATCTCCTCAAGATTACTAAAATTATAATCCTCCCCCTTCCCATATATATTTCGCAGACGAAGAATATCCAACCCAAGTTCCCTGAAAAGATAACTGTATATCTCATTTCTTTTTGTATGACTGTAAAGCTGCCAAATTTCCCATGCAAGTGATACACCAAAACCTTCTATTGTTTGATGAACTTCACTGGTATCGACAGTAGCGGTAGCGGCAAGAACACCATCCTGAGCAGGAACCATCATTGCTATTGCGACAAAAAGACCAACAAACAAAAGTTTAAACTTTTTCATCTCTATCCTCCTCTACTAGTTTTAATTTATCTTATCCCTGTACCTAATTTAAACAATTTAACAATCATGTCAAGAACCACATTTGTAAGGTTCCCCAAAATTAGACAAACGATCAAATGTGGTTAAAAAAATTTTAAAACAAAACCCCCTTGACAAATTTAGATTTTGTATTATTATATTAGTACAATACAAAAAGGAGGAATTATGAATTTATTTATTTTATTAAATTTGGCTATACCTTTTCTGACCTTAGAGATAACGGAAAATAGCGGTGAGAAAATCAGGATCAACGTGCCAAAAGCTTTAATAGAAGAATCTTTAGAATTCGCGGAATTCTGCGACGAAGCCTGGGAGAAAGATAGTCAGAAAATCCCGCGGGACAGTATCTTAAAAATCCTGAAGGAAGCGCAAATAGACGATGAGCCAATAATGGAAATCACGGAAGGAAAAGAAGTCATCCGCTTCTGGATAAAGGACAGTAAGGATATCGTAAAGAAAACCGGCACTCCTAAGAGATTACTTATAAACGTTCAA
>CAZQNI010000283.1:0-2771 GCA_964594255.1 uncultured bacterium
AACAGCTTAAAGATGATCCTTTGAGAATTTTTGCGGAGAAGTATCCCGTGGATAGCAACATTATCGGAACAATTTTTGAATTGCTTCCCAGAGGAGTGATTGTTTCTCTTGGTAAAGGATTGAAAGGTTTCGTTCCTTTTTCTCATCTTGCGAAGAAGAATATCAAGAAACCGGAGGAAGGATATTCGCTGGGAGGTAAGTTGAAATTAAAGGTTATAGAGATTGATGTTGATAGAAGGAATATAGTTCTTTCGGAACGGGAATACTTAAAGGAACAGAAGATAAAATACGAGGAATTGCAAAAGAAGAAAGAAGAAAGCGGAGAAAATGCAGAAATCATGGAAGAGGTGGAAGCTATTCCGGAAGACTTGGTAGATGAGGAGGAAAATGTATCCACGATTGAAGAAGAGGAATTAATCGAGATTGAGGAAGAATCTGAGCTTAAAGAGGAAGAAGAGCCTGAGATTGAGGAGGAAGAAGTAGAGGAAGTTGGAGAAGAGTCCGAGAATGAAGATGAAGAATCCGAGAATGAAGATGAAGAGCCTGATGACGAGGATGAAGATTTAGATGACGAAGAAGAAGCCGAGAATGAAGAAGAAGAGACCGAGAACGAAGAGGAAGAAAATGATATCGAAGAAGAGGAATCCGACGTGGAAGAAGAGAAAGAATGAAATCCTTTTTACTTTAAAAGGAAAACACGTTAAATGGCTTCAAAATATATAATAGTAGTGGGAGGTGTATTAAGCGGTATCGGTAAGGGGATAGCTACCTCTTCAATAGGAAGAATAATAGAAAACTATGGATATTCGACCACTGCTGTAAAGATTGATCCTTATATAAACTACGATGCCGGAACTTTAAGACCTACCGAGCATGGTGAGGTATGGGTGACCGATGATGGAGGGGAAATAGATCAGGATCTCGGAAATTACGAGAGATTTCTCTCAAAAGATATTCCAAAGGAAAATAATATTACCACAGGTCAGGTTTATAAGAGCGTTATAGATAGGGAACGAGCTGGTAAATATTTGGGGAAGACGGTACAGTTTATTCCTCATATTCCTGAGGAAATTATAAGGAGGATAAAGAAGGCTTCGGAAGGTTTTGATGTCTGTGTTGTAGAAATCGGGGGAACAATAGGAGATTATGAGAACATGCCTTACCTCTTTGCTGTAAGAAGTCTTATACGCATGGAGGGGAAGGAAAATTTAGCTATTGTGATGCTTTCCTATCTCCCAATTCCATCACATATTGATGAGATGAAGACTAAACCAACCCAACAGGCTATCAGACAACTATCGGAACATGGAATATTTCCCGATATTATACTTTGCCGTGCCAAGACTTCTCTTGATCCTGTGAGGAGAAAAAAGATTGAAACTTACGCCAATATTGAGACTGATTGCGTAATTTCAGCTCCCGACACTGATTGTATATATGAGGTTCCTATAAATTTTGAAAAGGAGAACCTGGGGGCAAAACTGCTTGACAGATTAAAACTTCCTATCAAGAAAAAACCTGATTGGAGTAAGTGGACCGAGTTGTTGGACGGAATAATGAATCCCAGGGTAAGTGTTAATGTGGCAATGGTCTGTAAGTACCTGGATATAGGCAAGTTTTCCTTGAGGGATTCTTATATTTCTGTATCCAGAGCCCTGATAGACGCAGGAGCGGGAGATAAAGTAGGAGTCAATATTAAGTGGATTGATTCCAAGGATATTGAAAAGGAAGGAAGTGGATGTTTAGATGGCGTTGACGGCATTATTGTCCCCGGAGGTTTTGGCGAAGAAGGGTTTGAAGGTAAAATTGAGAGTATCCGGTATGCAAGGGAAAATAAAATTCCTTACCTTGGTTTGTGTTTAGGTATGCAGCTTGCTCTGGTGGAGTACGCAAGAAATGTTATGGGATTCGCAGATGCCAATACTATAGAGGCAGATCCTACTACTCCGCACAAAGTGATAAATTTTTATGGCATGCAGGAAAAACTTATCGAGGAGAAGAAAATAGGTGCAACTATGAGATTGGGTGCTTATGCAGCACAGTTAAAGAGGAAATCAAAAGTTTTCATGTGTTATGAGAAAACCGGAAGATTGAAATATGACGCAAAAAGATTGAAAGAGATAAAAGAAAACTTCAGGCTAGGCGTTTTGGATAAAGGGGAACCTGTGGTTCTTGAACGCCACCGACACAGATATGAGGTTAATCCTGAATATATAAAAGATTTCGAAGAAGCCGGGGTTGTTTTTAGCGGTTTTCACAAACCGCTCGGCGGCGAACCGCTTATGGAATTTATGGAATTGCCGGATCATCCATTTTTTGTGGCCACACAGGCTCATCCGGAGTTTAAAGCTCGTCTTGAAAATCCTTCTCCGCTTTTCCTGGGTTTAATAAAAAGCATACTTACCAATAAGTGAAACTTGCTTTTTATCCCCGAGATTCTTTAATTCATTCTCTTGACCCAAGAAGTAAGTTACTTTTTGTTTTTACCTATTTTATAGCTATTTTATTGGTAAATAGTCCTATTGCTTATATTTTACTTTCTTTATTGATAACAATCCCTTTTTTATTTTCTAAACTGCCGCCAGGAAAAATCTTGAAAGGTTTTACTCCGTTTTTAATATTATTTCTATTAACCTTTCTTTTCCATTTGTTTTTAACCCCCGGAGAAATATTGTTCAAATTGGGGGGATTAAATGGCACTGTGGAGGGTCTTTATAAAGGACTTTTTTATTCTGTGCGGATTTTTCTGCTTGTTTTAAGCGCTATTCTTT
>CAZQNI010000284.1:0-2769 GCA_964594255.1 uncultured bacterium
AAGGGACAGCTCCTCTTTGAATATAAAAGCCTGATTCAAACTTTGTTTTAAAAAATAGGCAATTAACTTTTTCTTTTATTTCTTTAAATAAGAGGAAAATTAACAGAAATTACAGAAAAACTACCTCTAAGTCCTTTACTTTCTTGAAATCTGAATCCATTGTAGCTATTTTTAATTTATAATGTTTCGATACTAAATATTGATAAGCGTCATCAAAATCTAAGTTGTGTTTCTTTTTTATGTTTCCGAGTTCCGAATACTTAGTAACAGGCAAAGTAACAACTTTAACATTAGGCAATACATCATTTAAACAGAATTACCCCTATAGAATGCAAAGAAAAGTCAGTAATATGGAGGGCATCGATATTATTAGATAAAAATTTTTTACATTCCGCTTTTTTTCTTTGTTTAAGTAATACCTCGAGGAAAATATTGGAATCTACTAAAAACATCTACCTTAAATCAGAGGCTTTGTGTTGTAATTCGACAGAAGTAAATCTATCCCTTAATCTTTCCAATGCACCTTCCCAATTAAACTTAAATTTTCTTTTCCCATTTACGGCTTTTTTATATTTTTTCTGAAGAAATTCTATATAATCTAAAATTTCCCTTTTAACATCATCGGGAAGTTCTTTTATTTTAACTTCTATTTCATTATCGAACATTATTAACCTCCAATATAATATTTTACTAAAAATAGTAACAGAAGACATGTTTGTTAAGCCAACTAATTATGTGACTTTGTTTTTTTCTTAGGAAAACACCCTTGATTTTAGATGTTTTTTTGTTATGCTTAAATATAAGGAGAAGTTAAGTGAAAATATTTAAATACACATTTATTGGTTTTTTCGTCGTAATTTCGATGATGGTGTTCACTCAAAATGATATACTTGCTGCCACAGCCACTGTCAATACCAGTGAAGTCCATCAGACAATAGAAGGATTTGGTGCATCTCTTGCCTGGTGGTATAACAGTCTTTATTCCCATATGGCGATTTATGATATTTCGGGCCGAGAGATAAAGACATTGGTTGAAGAGATAATGCCTGCTGGAAATCATACTGTTAATGTTGAAGTAACCGGCTTATCTTCAGGGATTTATTTTTATCAATTGGAAACAGGTGGGAAGAACATTCAAAAGAAAATGACTTTGATTAGATGAGATTAATAGCATGGAGGATATTTTTTTTACCACTACTCTTAAAAAATACCTTCTTTATCAAGGGGTTGAAAAATCAAAAAACAAGACCAGCCCCCTATATACTCATGTTAATAAATCTTATCTAATGTCACAAAGTCAAGCACCGTCCCTATCCATATTATTTCTTAATACTTAGTAATAACAAAGGTTTTCTTAAATTCACAAGTGGATAATACTAATCCTCGTTTAAGACAAAGGCGAGGACTGACCATTCGAAAGGCCACGCGGTC
This sequence comes from uncultured bacterium, assembly GCA_964594255.1. Classification (GTDB taxonomy): domain Bacteria; phylum Hydrothermota; class UBA3072; order UBA3072; family UBA3072; genus JAFGHJ01. The sequence goes on from CAZQNI010000284.1 coordinate 1,432, forward strand.
AACTTCCTTAACCAAAGAAAATTGCCGCTCGGCTCTTAAGGTAACTCCTATTGAAATCAAATGATTTTAATAGACCATGGCCGTTCGGCATCCGAGACGTCCTTCTGAACGGTCAGTCCTCGCCTTTAATCTACATTAAGTAACATATTTAATGAAAAAATCATGAAACTCCAATCCAAAAATACCTTGACAAATTTAATCGGTTTTATTAGTTTTTTATTAAAACTGTATTTGGAATCAAAAAAATTAAAGAAGATAAAGAGGAATATAATGAAACTGATAAACATAATGGCTTTTGTGAATTTTATAGAAGTTGTTCATTTTTCGAAAAATAATCTATGAACTTAATAAATAAATTCATTATCTGTTTAATTTTACTTGCTTCACAAATCGTTTTCAGCCAAGATAAAATTCCTCACCTTCAAAAACAGGGCAATACAACTCAATTGATAGTGGATGGCAAACCATATTTAATATTAGGCGGAGAATTAGGAAATTCATCTTTCACCAGTTTGGAATATATGAAACCTATTTGGCCAAAACTAAAAGCAATGAATTTAAATACAGTCTTAGCGCCGGTTTACTGGGAACTGATCGAACCCGAAGAAGGTGTATTTGATTTTGAGTTAGTTGACCAATTGATTAAAGAAGCGCGCAGGCAGGATTTAAAACTAGTTCTTTTGTGGTTCGCTTCCTGGAAAAATAGTATGTCCAGCCATGCTCCATCCTGGGTAAAAAAAGACCAGGAAAGATTTCCAAGAGTAAAAGATGACAAAGGTAAAAGTCATGAGATATTAACTCCTTTTAGCGAAAATAATCTACAGGCAGATTTAAAGGCATATCAGGCGTTAATGAAACATATAAAAGAAATAGATGATAAAGAACATACCATAATAATGATACAACCTGAAAATGAAATTGGGATGCTGCCAACTGCTCGGGATTATCATCCGTTGGCAAATAAAAAATTTCAAGAAAATGTTTCGATGGAATTCATGGAGTATTTAAAAGAGAACAAGGAAAATTTAGTGCCTGAGTTTAATGAAAGATGGGCTGAAAACGGATATAAAGGATCGGGAACCTGGGAAGAAATTTTTGGAAAAAGCCCGCAAACCGATGAGATTTTTATGGCTTGGTATTACTCACAGTTTACCAATACTATTGTAGAGGCTGGTAAAGCCATTTATCCTTTACCGATGTTTGTAAATGCCGCACTAAATCGCCCTGGCTGGCTGCCCGGAAACTATCCAAGTGCCGGACCCCTTCCCCATTTAATGGATGTATGGAAGTCGGGCGGACCATCCATAGATTTCATGTCCCCGGATTTCTATTTTCCTA
>CAZQNI010000285.1:0-2769 GCA_964594255.1 uncultured bacterium
GTATATCCCCTTCAACAACTTTGTACTCCGGCAAACCCATAATGGCATTTACAAGCGTGGTCTTTCCCGAACCGTTAGGACCGAACACAACATGAGTTTCACCCTCTTTAACAATCATATCAATACCGCGAAGAAGACGCTTGCCCACGACTTCCACCGTCAGGTTCTTAACTTCCAGCAACGCACCCTTAGTTTTCGAATCAGACATATTAAGATAATTTTACGCCGAAAAATTTTATTGTCAAGTTGAAAAACCATGCCCCACTACCCCCATTCTTTAACCACGAGATTACACAAGATTATCACAAGATTTTTATTTGTTGTTTACACTAAATCCTAAATCCCAAATCCCAACCCCCAATATTGCCACAGAGCTCACCCTGGTACAGTCGTTTCTCCCTACAAGGCAGGCAGAGAAAGCAAAGCCCAACCACCACCCTTTAATTTTACGTGTTTAAGAGAATCCAGAGAAAAAACAGAACTCAATATAGATATTTTTTAGTTTCAATCTATTCTAAAGGCTTAATAAATTCAGGTGGAATTTTTTCGCTCAGAACCACTTCACCTCTGTCGAAAAATTTGATTCCGTTTTCACAAGCTCTCACGGCGTCTACTTCAAGAATAACCGGCTCGGGATGGTGTCGCCTTCCTACTGCGTCTGCCGTTTCTTTATCTCTTGAGAGATGTACGAATTGACGTCCCATCGGGCATAATCCGTCGGTTAAAATTTCTGGGAGTAAGTCAGGTGATGTTCCGTGATAAAGAGAACTCTCTGGACAGAAACTGTCCTCAATTTTTACGTTTACGGAATGGCCGTAAAGTGCCCGTATCTTATCTCCTCTTATTTCGAACCTCTTTTTTTCTCCTTCCGAAACTAATTTTTCAATATCTACTACTTCCGCCCACGAGTGCCTTGTACTTTTTAAGCATTCCATTAGGTCATTTAAAAGAGCAAACCCCTCTTCGTCCAGCTCCAGATTATATTGTTCCGGATGATGTCTTAAAACAAAAGATAAAAATTTGCTCAATTTTACGTATTTATACGGAAGATTTGATTGTTCTTTCATAATATTTAATTATAATAAAATTTATAAAAGTAGCAAGAAGAAGAAATAGAATTCAGAACTTTCTTGACAAAGGGATTTTATTGGGTATTATATATATGGAAATATGTGTAAAATAATTCTTCTGTTATTATCATTAACTGCGGATGAATTACTTGATAAGGTCGATACTGTCAGAGCCCCAAAGAGGTCTGAGTCTCTTATTCAAATGCGTAACTATCTTTCAGAGGACAGGGAAATAACTTATAAAATGAGGGCCATTACCGAAAGAAAAAAGGCAACATATCTTGAAATTCTTGAACCTTCGCGTGAAGCCGGAAGAAAATTTCTTTTGATTGGGAATGATATATGGATGTATGCTCCCGAGGTCGGCAAACCACTCAGGCTTTCCGCAAGAGACAAGTTTCTTGGCAGCGAGTTTTCGAATAGTGATTTGATGGAGAGCAGCTACGAAAAAAATTTCGAAGGAGCAGCCATAGATTCTGCTGAAAATTATTATATCCTTGAAATTGAAGGTAAAAGCAGAGAAGCGCCTTATAAAAGGATTACGATGAAAGTTCGTAGGTCCAATTTTATTCCCTCTCACCTTAAATACTACACTCTATCAGGTAGATTGTTCAGAGAAATGAGTATGGACAGTATTAAAATTTTTGAAGGCGAACCGTACCCGACCTATATGAAGATGTCTAATGTTTTAAATCCAGATAGTTACACAGAAGTAAAACTTCTCTCGTTAAGAAGCCTTAAAAACATTTCCTCTTCACTTTTTAAGCCGGAAAATTTAGGTAGATGATTCTACTTTTCTTTTGTCTTTTTAAAACTTCTTTTGGAAGTGAATTAATTATTACTGAGGAGGATATATTTTATCATCTTGAAAACAGAATTCATATGCAGAAAAAAAATGATAACTCGTCCTTTACTCTTTCTCTAAGAACGGGTTTTATTTCTCCTACTGACACTATTTATCTTTCAATAGATAGGGCGATTGTGAGTTTAAATCATGGGGGGTACGAATTTTCTTTAGGTCGAGAGAGTATGTTCTGGGGATATGGTGTTTTCTATTCCCCTTTTTTCTATGCCAGGTCTTCCATGTCACCTTTCGATGAAGAACTTTTAAAATCAGGAAAAAATATCTTTAGTGCCAGATATAACAATATTTCATATATGACCCCGGAATTTATTTTTTTCCTTCCCGATGGAACACCAGATATTGACAGCGTCAAGGCAGGAATAAGACTTAATTTTTTCTCATGGGGTGTTGAATCTCATTTTCCGCTCGTTTTTAGTAAAGATGCCGTTTATACAGGTGCAGGAGTACGTTTCTCTCTTTTTGGTTTCACATTATTTTCCGATCATTCTTTAAGTTATTCTTCCGGAGATTTCTCTTTAGGTTCTACTATAGGGTTTAATAAATTAATAGGGAGTGATTTTTATATACAAAGTGAGTATTTTTATAATCAAAGGGGGCTCAGCACTGATGAGTACGATGCTCTGGGCGAAGAGTCTATTATAGAGTTTTTAAACTGGGGCTACTCCGGCAGACATTATATATATGGCGTGTTTCAGTGGACAAAGGATGAAACAAGCGGGATAGGTCTTTTCTCTTTGATTCAGCCTGAGTGGAAGAGCGGACTTTTAGGGATAACTTTTTCTTCCTCTTACTTTGATAACGCTCTTATTTCTTTGAATTATATCAGAATCTTAA
>CAZQNI010000286.1:0-2762 GCA_964594255.1 uncultured bacterium
CCCCCCACCCAATCACCACCCCCCCCAAACCATCAACACCCCGACCCTCTCCCTCTGAAAGATCGTCTTTAGACAGAAAAATTATTGACAATTTGGGATATACTCGTATACTATTGGTATGAAAAAGGAGGGAGTATGAGGAAGTTATTATTTGGAATTTTGGTTTTAGTGTTTTTAGTTATTGGTTGCAAAGAACGACCAGCAAAAGGAGAAAAGTCCTCATTGCCAGCCGAAAACAGTGATGTTGGCGTCTTGGTAACAAAATATTTGGAAGCAGTTAGAATTCGTGATTTTAATAGAATATTTGATTTAGAGGAAGTCTATAAAAGGGGTAAAGACTATATTCGGACAGCAAATCCTGAGCTTTTATGGCCCGAAAAGACTATAGAATATAAGCTGCAAGAATATAAAGAGTACTATGGTAAGCTTCGTTCCAAATCTAACCCTTCTTATTGGGACTATTGCTGGCGTGCACTTAAGAGGATAGAAAACACTGGAGACCTTGAAGTTGCCGGAATCAAAAAGATAGAGTTCTTAAAAAAGGAAATAGAAAAAAACAGGAAAGGCTCTGTTAGTGATTCGATATTCCTTGACGGCGAAACCATCAGTCAAAAGGAATATAAAGAAAGATGTGAAAAAGAGCTTAAAGAACTGACTGCACAACTGGCTGATAAGATAGAAAAAGATGTGCAAATAAAAATATTAGAAGTCAAAGAGGATGTTGCCCAAAGTTTTGGGAATGTTATTGTTTGGGGTATTGGTTCGAGGTCTGGACAGGGTAGCCCCATATCGTGGGTGATTCCTGACGACCAGTACCCTACCGAGTATAAAATGCGAGCTGTATTTGTGGAATTAGAGTACCCCAATATAGACAATGCGCCAATAGATGAGATATGGATTGCAGGAAAAGGCTTTGAGAAAAGGAAAATAAAGAGCTTGATATATACATTTTTTATTCCTGTTGGAGCATCAACAATCCATTGGATTTCTAAAGACCCTCTAAAAATAACTTATTTTGAGTCTTCTCCGAAATGAGTGGGTAAAAATTAAACCATAAAAAAGCCTTAAACGGAGAGGATGGGAGTATTTTGTGGAAATATGCAACAGAAGGAAGGGATTATGGATCTCCTACTTGTGGTGATATAGATGGGGATGGAAAATTTGAGGTTGTTGTTAACTTATGAAAACAAAGTATGTACTCTGGAAGGAGAAGATGGTTCTTTCAAATGGTCGTATACGATGGATCCCGGGGAGCCAGATGATCCGGCAGTTGGCGATATAGATGGAGATGGATTACTTGAGATAGTTATACCATCAGATGATGGAAATGTATATGCGTTGAACGGAGAAGACGGAAGTCTTCTCTGGGAGTTTGTACCCGCAGGAATATGGTTTCAACCCCCAGTCTTGCCGACATTAATAATGACGGCAAGCTTGAGATAGTCTTTGGTAGTGACCCTGATTATGGTGAATTATGTGTAGTCTACGCATTAAATGGAGAAGAATCTGGAATTGAAGAAAAAATAAACACAGGCTTGTTTTCTTTATCCCCCGCTAATCCCAATCCTTTTACCAGTAAAACAACAGTTCAATATGAATTGGAAAAAGCGGTTAATGTAGATATCTCCGTTTATAACATGCTTGGTCAAAAGGTAAGAGACCTTTTTTCGGGTAAACAGTCTGCCGGTACTCATTCGGTTAGTTGGGATGGTAGGGAAGACTCCGGAGAGAAACTCTCTTCCGGGGTTTATTTTTTTAGGGTTGAGGTGGGGGATGAGAAGGCTTCAAGGAAGGTTATGTTTGTGAGGTAAATGAATTATTTTTCATGTAATCAAAGAGGAGGTTTAAGATGGAGGTTGAAAAACAAGAGAGGAAAAAGAGAGGGTTTATTGTTTTATGGTTATTTTTAAGTGGATTTGTTCTTTGGTTCCTTAATTTAGCTGCAACGGATAGTGACGGGTTCTTTTCTTACATTCTTTTTAATGCAGTTTTTTGGATTGGGTGTTTTGCTTTTTACTATTTTATGGAGATGTCAAAAACTCCACTAACCACAAAAAATAAGCCACAGTGGAATAACTTTTTCAAATATCAAGGACTATCTTATTTGTGTATTTTTGTCGTTTTCTGTGTAGCATTTTTTGAAAAATACATAATACACTTTTACGCTATTCCGACAATGGTAAGTTTGATTATCTCGAGCTATTTAATTATCGGGTTTATACTGAAAGGACATAAAATCATTCAAGATATTAAAGAAGAAAAAATAAAACAACTTTAAAGTTATACTTTTAGACTTTTCTAGAGATTTTATTAAAAGCAAGGCACATCCCGTTGAAAAGTAAACTTTCTAACGAAGCACACAAAGGGCGTTGCGAAAGCCACGAAGGGGCTGAAGCCGACCGACTGTGACTACTGGGGTGGGGTCAAGACGGCTTGCGTACGCAAGCAAGTCTAAGGCTTTCGTCCGAGCGATAGCGAGGGCGAAGCCGGTTCTGTTTTGCGGGAGGCAAGCCGTATGGGTGGGGGGATGGAGTCCCTTTATGTCGTCTGGAAGATAGTATTTTCAAATGTCAGACGAAGAGTTCGAAGATTGTACGGAGTGAGCAGCCAATCCTTAAAAACTTCGTTTTTAGTTAAGTGGTTGATTAGTAAATTCGTTAATTGGTTAAAAAACCCAAATTAATCTCACACAAAAACACTAAGACACGAAGTCCTTTTGATTTTATTTCTTCTTTTTCTTCAAAATCTTTAAATTCTTCTCT
>CAZQNI010000287.1:0-2752 GCA_964594255.1 uncultured bacterium
CTATCTCAACTTTAACGTTTTCGTTTGCCTTTAAAACCTGTACAACTTGATCTAAAACAGGATATTCAGATGGAGGAATGACTGCCTGACCTGATGCAAAATTAATACCTCTTAAAACAATTACTTCTTCCTTCTCCAACTTTTTAACAAGCTTTACATTCTTTATTGTAGTTTCACCCTTTATTATTTCTACAGGGAATGTTTCCGGAAGATAACCCTCGGCTGAGACACGGACATTATAAGTGCCTGCTTCAACTTCAGCCTGGAAAACACCTTTAACCGCATCCGAGATTACTTTGCTGAGTTTTGTACCCAGAAATTCGATAGTTGCCATTAGCGGTATTTCATCTCTGAAAGAACTTACCGTGCCCGTGAAAACACCTGTTTCCTTTTCTGATTTTCTGAGAACAGTATTAATGTTTATAGTTGCAGAAGGTTTCACTGTAATAGTGGCTTCTCTGGGGAGATAGCCTTCTTTGGAAAGTTCTAAATCATAAACCCCGGGAAGTATCTCTATGGTTGCTTTCCCGTCTTCTGCTGTTTCGTAACTAAGAGGTGAATCTTTTATATTTACCGTCGCAACCAGGGGTTCGTTTGTTGACATATCGTTTATTGTTAGAACTATGGTACCTTTTGGGGGCTCCTCTTTCTTTTCCTTTTCGATTATAGTGCTTTGTAATGTGAATCCGATTTTGAATCTCCACTGGCCTTTTTCATCAAACGTTAAATCAGGTACAAAATCAGTTGAATCATTAAAAACATGGTCGACCGCCACATCGAATGAGAACATTTTAGGTACAACAAACCTGATACCAAAAGTACCGATCAAAGTATCCTGTAAATCCTCTTCAGGTCTAAGATTTGCCGCTTCGAACACAAAACGAGTAAATGATCCAGCCGCTATTTCAAAACCTCCGCCCACACGTATCAGATCAGGAATGTCAAGTCCGGAGGGAGCATCCTGTGGACTTCCCCTTTTAACGTAACCTAAATTTATATGAGCAAGGAGAGGATAAATCTCGAAATCATTTAAGAGATCCACTACCAGATCCGGGCTATATTTATAAGTGGAGTAGAAATAATTAGGGTCACCTACTATTTCAGTTTTATTTGCCGGTCTAAACGGGTTGAATGTAGTTCCCAGGTGTCCTCCGACTAACCACTTGAAAGATTGATCTCCTTCTACCATAGATCCAGTAACAGGTATATAAAATTTAATGCCACCATATAGGTTCTGCCATCCGAATTCGTTATCGGCCTCATCACCGAAGAAGTTGTCGCTGTATGCGTATCTCCCGTATACTGTAGCCCCCAGATATATTTCAAGAGGATCTATAACACCGTACGTAAAACCTAATCTAGAAGCAGCGGCGACGTGTTTGTAGGGACCAAACTCCTGCATTGCCCCCCCGACACTTGCATTAAAATTAAGAGTCGCATACGGAAGGGTTCTTGCAGAGTAAAGATTAAAAGTTCCGCTGCCCGAGTTGAAAGACGAAAAACCTAACAATAAAACTAATACCATAGACATTTATTCCTCCTTTTCATTCCAAATTTTTTGTAAAAAGTTTCTAAATTTTGGGTTTTTTAGGATTGCTCTGTTAATATGGAAATAAGATTCTAAAGATGTGCTTGTATTGGATACTCTCTGACATAGTTCGGTGCATAAGCCCATAGTAAATTCGCTTAATAATTTCGGATTGGATTCACTTAGTCTAACAATATCTTCCCGTCTTATTTTTAATAGTTTTAAATCTGTTAATGCTTGTACTGATGCACTGCGAGGATTTCCTCCAAACAGACTCATCTCTCCAAAAAAATTGCCCTTTTCCAGAGTAGCAAGAACAATTTCTTTCTTTCCTCTTTTTAGCAGGACCTTTACTTTGCCTTCGATTATGATAAACATAAAGTCACCGGAGTCGCCTTCTTTAACTATAAACTCTCCCTTGTTCTTTCCGATTAAGGACAGTTCTTCCATAAAGTCTTCCTTATTATGAACATAGTCCAGCAAATTTATATGCCCTCCTACTTAAAAATTTATCGCTATTTAATATTCTGGGTCGTGAAGGAATCGAACCTTCGACCCCCGGCTTAAAAGGCCGGTGCTCTGCCGATTGAGCTAACGACCCTACTATAATCCATAATTATATAAAAATTTTAGAAATTATCAACCCTTTATTATCTATTTTTTTATTTTTTTTCTGACCAACAATGCAACTTCTTTATGAATAGATTTAACCTCCTTTAAAATTTTTTTATGTTTTTCATTTATACTTCTTGAATAATCAGCATCTTTTAAGAAATTCAAGTTAATAAGTACGTTGTAAGATGCGCTTCTACAGGCGGATAGAGCCATCTCTCCGGCAATCCCTGCATCGCTAATGGCGTTTAAATTTCCGATTTTCGCCATGGCAAGAGCCAGTTCGGCTGCCCGCTGGCTTTTTTCCATAACTTTAAGAGGAACTTCAATTGCTTTTTTTGTCGCATTCTGAATCTTTTTATCTCTTTCTTGTTTTTGTTCTTCTGTTCCTCTGGGAAGACCGAAAGTTGCCATTAATTTTGTAAAAACTTCCATATCTTCGTAAAAAAGAGATAGAAAGTCGTCGTTTAATTTTTTTGCTTCCTCAATAATTTTTTTAGATTCCTCCCAATGTTCTTCGTACTTTTTCTTACCATAAGTTAAGTTTCCGACCATACAAGTAAGGGAACAGGAAAGCGCACCGGTGAGTGCCGCCACAGAACCGCCACCCGG
>CAZQNI010000288.1:0-2748 GCA_964594255.1 uncultured bacterium
TGGCAAAAAATAAATAGAAGGGTTGACTTTTTCTCATAACCACAAAGCCACAAAGGACACAAAGCCCACCACACCCCAATTTTTATTTTTTGGTTTTTTACTGCTTACTACTCTCTGCTCCCTGCTCACTATTATGCTTCTCAACATTTGACATTTTGATTGATTTTCGTTATAATTAATTAGTAAAAGTTTAATTTATTTTTTAAAGGGAGGATAAAGTTATGGTAGTAAAAATGATATTTTTTATTCTATTTCAACTTTTACCCGATACATTAGAATCACCAGGAAAACTTGTGTTAGGGTATGAGGGCTATCCCCAGGAATTAATTGAAGTCTTTGATTCTATATATTTTGGAATATTAAGTTCTGCCGATACTAATAGTGCTCTTTGGGAATATTACTTTGGGAACAGTCTTAAAGATGCGTTATGGAATAATGAAAGGCTTAGAAATTATGCTGTTAAAAATTATGTTGAGAGAGGAGAACAGGTTTTTTTTCTTCCTTTTTTTCGTAGTCCGATCTGGGATGAGCTTCAAAGGAAACGTATAGAATTTTTAAATTCAAAAAAAATTGAAAAGGTTAAAGATTATATTTTTAAAAAGAGATTAGAAGAATATTATAAACATAAAGATGACCTTTCCATATTATACGAAAAAATTCCTGAAGAAATGGCTGTAGATGAAGATTTTGTATATATTGGCACCCATTTCTACATGGGAGGTATTTTTTGGTTCAATAAGGTTGGAGAGAAATGGTTTGTGAATATTTTGGATAAAATAAATCCTGAGGGTGGCCTTTTCACAGGATATTTCAATCTCCTAAAAAATCATACAGATACAACCACTTCACTTTTTCTTCTTTCCCGAGATTCGCTAAGACAGATGCCTTCGGATAGTTTTTATTATATATATCATTATTCACTGGAAGAAGATACATGGGTAGTAGGATTTCACTACAATAGAGAGAAAAACCTCTGGCATCTGTATCCCATTTTTTTACCTCTTTATTTTGATGCAAATTGTCCACCTTATTTAAATCATGATATTTATACCATTAATAAGAATTCAGAGCTTTTTTCATTTCTTTCTAAATCCTTAAGTAAAATTGAAGAAATAACTGATATAAATAGTGATTCCAGGATTGGCTACTATTCCTTCGGAGAAGACTACTTTGTATGGTGGATTACCGATGAGTTTTCAGAGCATAGTTATGAGAAAGTAAAAGTAAAATTTTTCTTTTTTTACAATATAATCCATAGTGATATACATCAACTTTTTTCCTTTCCAGGGGAAGATTTTCTATCAAAACCTATTAATCTTCGAAGAAAAAGAATAGAAAAAGTAAATATTGAAGGTGAGACCGGTACAAAGAAAGTTCTGGATAGCGTAACAGTTTATTATAGATTACCATGGGTAAACAAGCCGGAAATAAAGCTGATAGATGGTATTCTCTTTCTTGTAAAACCAACAGGGAATCCGATATACAGAACAGTTCACGGGTTTCACGTAATCGGTTTAACACTTCGAAGCACCTGTTTGAAGATAGGTAAGTTTTTCCGACATGTTTTTCTGACCAGGCCTTTATTTTCAAGTTATATATGGACGTTTGTTGTTACCGTTGCAGCAAGTTTTCTTATAGGTTTAGGAGTATTAAAAATAAAAGATTTAATATTTAGAAAATAATGGGCTTTGCTCTTAGTTTTTAGTTGGAAAATATTTGTGTTATTTGTTTGATTTGTTGTTACTCTCAGTTTTGGTGTGGTGAAGGGGTTTAAAACAACAATATTTCTTCTTTGTGTTTTAGTGCCTTTGTGTGAAATTATTTTTTGGATTTGGGGAGGTGGGTTTAAACAACAAAAATTCTCTGTGGTCTCTGTGTGTTGTTTTTCCTCTGTGTTCTCTGTGGTAAATGTTTTTTGTTTTTTCGTGTGTTTCGTGGTTTAAGATTTTTCCAGTAAAACCGCAGCGATTGCGGTATCAGTAGTGTGAGAGAGAGATACGTGTGTTTTAACTCCTTTCATTTCAGATTCTAATTCCTTGTTTAGAATCTTGATTACCGGTTTTTTTTCTGTTCTGACTTCTATTGCTTTCCAACCGTAATTATGATTTTTGGCTTTATAAAAAGATTCTTTGACGGCAAATCTTGCGGCATAGCACTGGCTTTTTTCGATTTTATTTTTGCAGTATTGTTTTTCGTTTTCGGTGAATATTTTGTCTATAAAGTTATCTCCCCAGCGGTTTATTGCTTTTTCTATTCTGCTTATTTTAACTATATCTATACCAATCATTTAACCTTCTAAAAATTCCTTTTTTTCTCTGTGTTCTCAGTGTTTTTTTCTTTTTAAACACAATTAAATTCTCTGTGTCCTCTGTGGTTAATTTCGGGGTGGAACTGTGTGGGCTCAGTGCTCTCTGTGTTTTCATCAGGGTGGTGGGTTGTGTATTAATAAAATAAAAATCTCTGTGTCCTCTGTGGTTAATTTTCTTCATTTTTCATCATATATTATTACGGTATCTCCGGGTTTTATCATACCCAATTTTTCCCGCGCGATTTTTTCAATAAGGAATGTGTCGCTTTTTATCTTTCTTAAAGAATCAATTAGTGCTTCTTCTTTCTTTAGAAGTTCCCTTTTTCCATTTTTAAGTTTGTTTTCTCTTCTTTTTAGTTTAATAATGTTTATAAAACCATAGGCTCCGAAAAAAAGATAGTAAATAATTCCGCATATTATTAAAACTAAGAGAATCTTTT
>CAZQNI010000289.1:0-2741 GCA_964594255.1 uncultured bacterium
GCCTCACCAATAATTGTCTTTCCCATTCTTTACTCCTTTATATTTTTCTCAGGCTGTTGTCGCAGTTGTTTCGCCGCCTTCTTTTCTTCTCTTATTAAGATCAGTTTCTACTTTTTGCATAGTATTTTCATCTAATTTATAGAAGGTAAGAGCAATAATGGCTAATCCCCCTGCAATCGCAGGAACGATACCGATTAACGCCCTTAATCCACTCAGCACTCCCTGTGTTGGTGCAACATTTGCCTGGAACCCAACGAGTGAAAGTAGCATGGCGGCAAAGGCAGAGCCAATAGCCCATCCGAATTTTTGTGACATTGTCGAAGCTGAAAATACCAGACCGGTAGCCCTTCTTCCTGTTTTCCATTCCGAATGATCTGCAGTATCCGCATACATTCCCCAAATTAACGGTGTTAAAGGCGCTCCGCTAAGGGAGCCTATCATCTGGAGAACAAACATCATAATTACGTGCTGCGGTTTTAAGAACAAATACAAAGCCATTGTAATAATAGTAATCAAGAATAGAGTCATAAATGCCTTCTTCTTACCTAAAACCCTAGCAATCAATTTTGTACTTAACATGGCAAGAACGGATAAAGCTTGATTAATACCATTAAACCATGAAGTCAACGTCACAAAATCAAAAGTGCGAACTTTACCAAAAAGATTAATATCCTGTACTCCGACATAATATTTAAAGTAATGCGGTGTAATACTGATCCTGGTTGCGAAACACAATATCATCAACATTGTAGTAATCAATAAAATTACCCAGGGTTTATTTGCAAATAAATCTTTTAAATCCTGTTTTATAGGTGTTTTCTGTGCCGCGGGAGGGCTTACTCTCTCTTTCGTAGAAATAAAAGTTATAAAAAAGAATACAACGGCAGCGGCTCCAAAAATCATCATAGTCCTTTGAAAACCGGGCGCCAAATCTCCTCCGCCTAATTTTTTCGCCATAGGAAGAGCAAAGAATGACACAATTGTACCTGCGGTAAAGGCGAAAGCATATTTAAAAGACGCAACACTGGTTCTTTCTATCGGATCGGAAGTAATAACACCCATTAATGCAGAATAAGGAATGTTGATAGCCGTATATGCCATCATAAATAATATAAAAGTAACGTACGCATAAATTAATTTACCGCCACCTCCAAAACCAGGTGTCGTAAAAGTCAAAACGGCTATGATAGCAAGAGGGATTGACATCCAGATTAAATAAGGTCTGAATTTACCCCAACGGGTATTTGTGCGGTCAGCTATCATACCCATCATCGGGTCATTAATTCCATCCCATAGCCTTGAAACCAATATCATTGTGCCGGCAGCTGCGGCGGTTATACCGAACACATCGGTATAAAAGAATAACAAATAAGCCGTGATCATCTGCCAGAATAAAACAGAAGCCAGATCACCAAAACCATAACCAGCTTTTTCCCTGATTGAAAGCTCACGAACTTCCGAACTCATAAAAACCTCCTTTCTTAATAAATATTTGTTAAAATTTTAAACAATTAACAAACTCCGCTATATTTTTATGCTTTTTCCAGTTTATCGTACCAGTTGAATTTCAGGAATATCGAAGTTACCGCGAGGATGCTGATGCTTATGTACATTCCAGTGAATTGTCTTATTACAAGATATATGGGAATCATGACAAAAGTCATCTGCCATACGATACCCACGATTACGTTTACCATATCGCGCGAAAAATCTTTATTCCTTTCGAAGTCAGGATCCACTGCTTTTACTTTTTCGTAGATGGGTCTCCACAATCCCCATGGGCGTACTTTTTTATAGAAGTCCATTAAAACCCCGTCTTTTTCCGGAGCTGTTGTGAGAGTACCTATAATAGAGGCAGCAGTACTTATTATAAGCACGAGCGGGAAAAGAGCAAGATTTGTTTGAATACCGAATAAAACATCAGGATTACCTAGAGCAAGAGGTAATATCATAGCCGCCCCCATTCCGGAAACCATACCCCAGAAGAAACCGTAGCCGTTAAACCTCCACCAGTACCACTTGAGAACGTTGGGCGCCACATATCCGCCCCAGAGACCGGATACAATCCACATCGTTATTTGATGAATCGATTTTCCCAACATTCCGAAAACGAATCCCAGAATAATAAGCAAAAAAGTACTCAGGTAACTTACCATCACGTATTTCTTTTCTGAAGCTCCCTTATTTATATACCGCTTGTAAATATCGTTGACTATATAAGAAGCACCGCAGTTGAGTGTTCCGTCATAAGTGCTCATGAAAGCGGAAATAAGTCCCGCGAGTATCAGCCCTGTAAGACCCACAGGTACAAAATTATGCACAACGTAAGGGAAGATCTGCTCGAAATCAACAGCTGCGCCCATCGAGTTGAGCTGGGGACTGAAAAAGACCAGGCCCAAAACACAGATACCCGTTACAAGCAAATAACGAGGCAGGAACAGTACGACGGTAACAACTCCGCTCATGAGAGAAGCTTCCCGGGGGTTTTTAGTAGCAAGTATTTTTTGCATATCGTAATTGGGAGCCGGTCCCGCTCCGCTTACAAGCACGCCTTTGAAAAGCATCATCATAAGAACGATACCCGCTAGAGAAAAACCGTCGGTGGCTATCCTGCTATTTATGGCGGGCATTAAATTCGACCAGTCAATATTAAGGCTTGCCCACCCGAATGTGAGGCTGTCCCATCCGGCGGGTATTGCCGAGAGTATAGCTTCGCGCGTAACATTAGTAAACGCGATATA
>CAZQNI010000290.1:0-2731 GCA_964594255.1 uncultured bacterium
CGGCAAAAGCCTTATAATTCTTCAGGGAAGCAGAAGGGGTGCAGAGAATTCTCTTCACTCGGATAAGATTCCTAGTTTCAGGGCAGTATCATATTTCTATGGTGTAGAATATTGGAAGTTAGACGTGAAAAAAACGGCAAGTTACAGCAGAGATGTTGACGCGTCAGCTCTTATTCTTAATGATACTGCTTACATTGGTCTGGAGAACGCAATCTTTACGGTACTGAATCCGAATCCCGACAGCACGATCAAGAAAGACGGTATGGAACAGCCTAAAATATATCAAGAATTGAATCTTTATAACAACAAAGATATCGCGAAACACAGAGGGAATCTGGTAATCGAATCTTCGCCCTGTCTTTTAAACAACTGTATTTACATAACTGCGGGTTCCGGTCATGTGTACGGTTATAATCTTAAAACAAAAAAAATCGATTGGGATTTTTACATAGGTTCCGATATGGATGGTTCACCAGTTGCTACCGAAGACAGCTGCATACTTGTTACTGTGGAGAAGCAGTATATAGAAGGGAAAGGAGGCGTATTTAAACTGGATCCTTCAAAAAGCGAATCCGAAGCGGTTGTGTGGTATTTCCCAACGGGCAATGCCACATTAGCAGAATGGCAAGGAGGAGTAATAGGTTCTGCTAGTATAAACGACAGAACAAGGCTTGAAAATCATCCTTACCTTGCCGCATTTTCAGCAATAGATGGATACCTGTATGTTGTCAATCATAAAGAAATAGATGAAGAAAAGGGAAAAGTCTACGGTCCGAACAACAAAAAAACTTATCCTACGCCGAAGCTTGTTTTTAAGAAAAGAATAGGCGGCTCGATTTCCACGCCAATTATTGTCGGAAACAGACTTATTGCTGCCGGGTACGGTGGAATATATCTATTTGAATTTGATGAAAAAGGGGATTTTGAATTACTTGACAATAAATACCCCGGAGTATTCGAAGCGACACCTATTGCATGGGACGGAAAAATTTATGTCGGCTCAAGAAACGGATATCTGTACTGTTTCGGGGAATCTGAACCACAGAGCACGCAGAGCAACACAGAGAAAAAATGAATTGTTGTTTAAAACCCATCCCACAATACACTAATAATTGGACGCAGATTAACGCAGATTTACAGGATTTTTTATGTGTTTTTTAAACACTCCAACGGACTAACTGACCAACAGGCCAACTTTGTTTGTCATTTTGCTTTTTAATGTTTGATATTTAATTTAGTATGGAATAGGGGGTTATTATGTTAATTGAAAGATTTTTAGAGAATTTAGACATACCTACAATTGTTGTTTTTGCTATATTTGGAGTATCGTTATTGACATATATTATAGTAAAGGTTTCCGGTAAGATAGTCCAGAGGAAACTTGGTCCCCTAGCTGAGATGCTAAATGCCGAAATAAAATCTACTTTTATGTCAGGAACTTACATCAGAATATTGAATTACGGACCGGAGATTCGATTAAGGTTAACCCTCGGAGGAAAAGACAATCCATCATTTCTAATTTTGGAGTTATTGAATCCGGTTGGATTCAATTTTAGAATTATGAGAAAACAGGCTTTAAATCAAATCCTTTTCCGGTGGGGGGAAGAAGTACAATTCGGCGATGCTTCTTTAGACGAAAGTTATATAATACGTTCGGATAAAACTTATGAAGCGAGTTCTTATCTAATGGATTCAAGACGCCTGGATGCCATAAAGTATTTTTTCGAAAACGATTTCACTTCAATTGAAGCAAATGCAAAAGGTGTTTATGTGAAGAAGGCGAACTACAGAGACGAAGACTTGGTTCCGGGAAAAGTAGGGGCCTACCTGTATAATCTAAACAGTTTTTCAAGAATGTAGTCCTGCCCACAACCCGGAATTTGAACCACAGAGCACACAAAGAGCACAAAGATGTTAGGCTATCCGCTGACCGCCATCCGCGTTCCGCTAAAAAATTTTAAAAGAAAAAAAGAGAGGTGTAGGGTTTAAAGCGGTTAGCGGTATACCGAGAGCGGTTTCCGACCTGCTTTCCACTCCCTACTCACTTTTCTCGAAACTAAAAACACGAAACCCGAAATTATAACTCACACTAATAGCATAAATGATTTTTTTTACTAAATCCTAACCCCTAAATCCAAAATCCTATTTTACGGCCAGCGAGCTGTGGCCGATATTAATTGGTTTATTAAGCCGGTTTTACTTCCGGGGCAATAAAGCCTTGCGGAGGCTGGGCTTCTTTTATTTCTCCGAATTTTTCTTCATATTTTTTCACGTTGTCCTGCAGAGCGTTGATTATTCGTTTCATATGTCCGGGACTGGTAATAACCCTGGCTGTAACACTGCCTGCAGGAGGCGATGCCATTATAAAATCCATGATGAATTCCTCTTTCGTGTGTAAGACTATCATGTGGTTGGCGTATGAACCACCCATTATTTTTTCCGGAAATCTGACTTTAATTTCTTTTTCCTTTTTTTCCATGAGTTACCTCGCTTTTCTGATTTTTTATTTAAGTATATATGTAGTGCAGAATTAGTCAAGACGCTTCACCGCCCCTTGACTACTTAGTCTTATTTGGTTAATATTATATATGTCACTTACAAAGAGATTGATACTGTCTAATTTGAGAAAAACAGGAATTAGTTATTTCACCATCACCGATATATGTGATTTGTTTCATATTTCCAACAATTATGCTTCTCAAATGGCATACCAGCTTAAAATGGAAAAAAA
>CAZQNI010000291.1:0-2728 GCA_964594255.1 uncultured bacterium
TAGTCCGGGTCGATATTGGGTAGACGATCGATTGTTGTATAGTCTCCGGGAATTAAACCAGAGCAATTTTGTAAGCATAAGATGATTAAGATAATGATTTCAAAAAAAACGTGAGTTATGGATTTATAAAATACCCTCATCGATCTTTCTCCTCTTTTATTCAAGATTTGTTTCCTCTGGTTTAATATAAAGTGCATAATACCAATATGTATGATAGAATCCTTTCTCTAGAGCTTCTTTTGCTTTTTCTTTATTTTCGAAACCAGAAAGAATACTATTGAACTGTTCGAATCGTTCAATTGTTTGCTGATTAATACTATAGTCAACCTTAAAATTTTTTGATGGGTATGCAAACCTACTTACTAATATTGCTTCTTCTATATGGCGCGGATATTTCCCATAGCCCAATTCTTTAAATTGACCGAGATATTCCAGCAAATCCTCTAACCAAAATTCAAGCAAATAATATGCCATTAAATATTCAAAAGCCATTTTATTGTTTTCGTTTTCCTTTAATAGTTCAATTAAATCCTTATCTGACCTTTCGCCGATGGCAATAAAAAAATCAACTTTCGGGATGAGTTTACGTTTTAATTGAATTAAACTGTCAGATTTTATTAATGACTCATTAAAAAGATAGTTACGGTAATACTTAACCCATTTTTTATGCAAAATACTTTTGTTAAGAAGATCTAAAAATTTCTTCGCAACAACAAATTTCTCGTTGATTATATTGGTCACCACAATTCTTTTTAGCATTCTTGGATTATATCCGAGGTGTGTGTGCCCCTCATAAGCCATAACTTGTGCCGCCTTGATATGTCCTAAATCAAAATATAGATCGCTGGTAGGTATTGCAGCTTGCCTGGAGAAGTTTTCAAGAAATAAAACATCAGCCCCTGTCATTTGAGGATAACCGAATAGATTGTCAAGCAATTGCCCGGTATGATATAATGCTCTATTTACATTAAAATTTACCAAAACATCATATTCCTCTATTTCCGGTGTTAAATTCAATAGTTCCTCCCACCTGCCCTGTTCCGCAAGATAATCGATCTGAATCGTCTTTTTTTCTTGCCGGTCAAAAGAAAATGTTAGTATTAAGACTGCAGCAAGTATAATAAAAATTGATTGTGCTGATATATGATGGAACCTTGCCAGTAATTTATTTTGTTTTCTAATCCTGACTTTGATATATTTTAAACAAACGAAAAGACCCATTTTTAGCATTGGCAGAGAAAGAAAAAACAAATAAAAATATAAATTGGGTTTGAATAAAAAAGGCATATGATAGAATTCATAAGGGACAATGTAAAGATATGCTTCTTTAAGAGTAATCATAAACAAATATCGTGCTGCAATATAAGGGTATATCAAGTATACCACGACACTAAATCCGGCATAGATATATTTCCTCTCATCTCTTGAGAAAAGCAATTCGTGTGACATACAGAGTATAACATAAAATAAATATACCCATCCGCCCAGGATGTAATAAATCAAACAGGATAGAGGAATGATAAATATTTTGTATCGATTTGAAATCTTTACATAAGCAAGGAAAAAGATGAGGGCGAATAAATATTTAACGGTTAGCATTAATGGAGAACTATAATGGTTTTGTATGATTAGCAATAAAGAGACAGGCAGAAAAGAAAGAATTAAGGAGTATTTAAAATCTCCGATTTTTTTAATAAACTTGTAAATAATAATAAAAATAGATAAGGAGAGAGCCGAAATGAAGAAAGCTCCAAGCAAATTAAAATAGAAAAACTGCAAAAAGAATTGAGTAATCAACTCTGCCGGTCCTCCGGGGTATAAGAGAAACTCTTTCAAGAAAGTTTTGTCGAAGAGAAACATGGGCTGGTGGTGATGATAATACAGGGATGAATTGAAAACTAAAAGATAATAAAAAAATAAAAAGAGAAAGAAAAATAAAAAATAAAAATTTGGATTACGTGTTATTCCTTTTAATCTCATAAACTCCTCAATGTGTAAAAAGTAAATCGATTATGTGATTAGTCAAGTCCCTCACGGAGGCATGGAGTTTTAAACTGTTGGTCAGTTAGTCAGTTAGTCCGTTGGGCTGTAGAAAACAATGACCGAGGACCGCGGACGGGAGACCGTAGCAGAAACAACGAACTAGAATATTCAAAAAACAAGACCTGATACCTATTATTTCACACGGAGATACGAATGATTTTAATAGCAGGGGTGTTGCTAAAATCCGTGCCCCTGCTATTATTTAATACAAAATTTTAGTTTATCAAAGTTACCTTTATCTTTGTATCGATTCCCGGTCCTCTCATTTCAACAAAGTAGATATCGCTCGCTAGATTCAAAGTCTTAAGCGACAACGGATAGCCCCCGCGTTTCACTTTTCCGTTAAGAAGTATTCCCGCTTCTCTTCCCAATTTGTCAAATACTTTAACCGTAACCTCGCCTTCTTCCGCTACCGCGCAGAGAATCTCTCCGCTTCCGAACGCGGCGCTTATACCGGAAACATCAGGACCTTCCGCGATGCCTCCTGCTACGACTTCGATGTCGACCGTGGCGCTTAGAGTATCGATGAGATGTTCGGATACCCACATTACTTCTACCGTAACGGTTTCCTCCGTGCTCCCCGCGGTAAATTCAGCGGATACCTCGCCCGACCCGTCGGTTACGCCGCTCGTGGGGTCTACCGAACCATCGCCGGTTATCACTGCGAAGTTAAGCTCTTCGCCCT
>CAZQNI010000292.1:0-2727 GCA_964594255.1 uncultured bacterium
TACGATTCTTGAAAAGCTCTGCGAAACCTCCCACGCCCTCAGGTATTCTATCAAGGATTACATTGGTTCCCTGGAAATCCGGATGAGATTTGTACAGAATTACAGGGATTGCCTCCTCTTTTTTTCTTTCTTTATAATTAAATCTTTTTTTTAGTCTATTATAACTTTCTTCTAAAACATCTGCCGCGAAAGGCACCAAAACTTTCTCGCTCTTATAGTAATATATGTGAAAATGTTCTGTTTCATGCATCATCCATTCATGCGAGGTGTATTGAATCTTGTTTTGCTCAAAGAGATATTGAGATGTTAGAAAAAGCAATAAAATCATATTAATCCTCCTATTATGAATCCTATTAAAAGCCCGCCCGCAAAAGTCCAGGCAAGCAACTTTGTATCCATTATTTCTTTCTTATAACCCATTTTTATCGCTATAAAAGCTAGTAGGTTACCGATGCTGTTCACGAGAAAAAGTAAGGGAAGGGCCAAGAATCTTACTACAACACTACCAATGATAGGAACTCCTCCCAGTAGAGAAATCAGACTTGCCCAACCCTGGGATACCAGAGCGAAAAGAAAAACACCTATACCTACTATACGTTTGTCCCACCTTAAGTAGATTCCTAAGGATATTATAATTCCTCCTATCAAGAATAATATTAATACTTGCAAGAGTCTTTTTCTTTTAGGCTCTGCTTCTTCAAGAGAGATATCGTCTTTTAATTTTTCTATATCCTTATTATTTGTTTTCTCTTTTTTATCTTTTTCCAATTCTAATCACCAGAACTTATCATAAAGTCTACGCCCAATATATTAGACCCATGTAATATGTGGGTAGTTCCATTTTTCTTGAATTTTGAGTATGTTCTTACTACTTTGTTAACCATAGTTTACGATCAAGAGTTCTATATTGTATGGCTTCTGCTATATGTTGAGATTCTATATTCTCTTTCCCGTCCAGATCGGAAATAGTTCTTGCCATTTTTAGAATTCTGTCGACAGCCCTTGCGGAGAAACCAAATTTATCCATTGCTGAGTTCAGTAGAGTTCTGCTTTTTTCGTCGATTATGCAATATTTTCTTATCTCTTTAGAATCGAGATGCGCGTTAAAATATAAATTTTCTTTTTCGTATCTTTTTTCTTGTATTTTGCGGCATTTTTCTATTCTCTTCCTGATAGATTTTGAGCTCTCTCCTTCTTTCATGTCCATAATCTCATTATATTTAACTCTACCAACAGTAACATGCATGTCAATTCTGTCAAGTAGAGGCCCTGAAATCTTCGAACGGTACCGGTCTATTTTCGAAGGGGTGCAGTTGCATTCTCTATAGGCATCTCCAAAATATCCGCAAGGGCAGGGATTCATAGCTCCTATCAGCATAAAACGAGCCGGATAAGCTATCGTACTTTTGGCTCTGGAAATACTTACAAAACCATCTTCAAGGGGCTGGCGAAGCACTTCGAGAACATTTCTGTTAAACTCTGGTAATTCATCTAAGAATAAAACTCCATTGTGAGCTAAACTCACTTCCCCCGGCTGAGGATAGGTACCTCCTCCTATGAGCCCGGCATAAGAAATCGTGTGATGAGGCGACCGGAAAGGTCTTTTTGCGATTAGTGAAACTTTCGGAGGCAAAACTCCAACTACGGAATGAATCTTTGTGGTTTCAATAGCTTCTTCAACATTCATTAGAGGCAAAATTGTCGGAATTCTTTTTGCGAGCATTGTTTTACCGGAACCGGGAGGACCAATCATCAAAACATTATGCCCGCCGGCAACAGCAACTTCAAGAGCTCTTTTTGCCGTACCCTGACCTTTAACATCCGAGAAATCGAGTTCAAACTTCGAAGTTTCTCTGAAAATCTCGTCCAGATCCACAAAAAAAGGTTCTTTTAGATCGTCTCCCAGGGTTTCAATACATTCATTTATATTGTCAACAGGATATATTGCTGCTCCTTTTACAACTCCGGCTTCTTCAGCATTCAAAAAAGGAACAACCATTTTTTCTATTTTATGTTCCTTAGCCAGAATTGAAGCGGGTAGCACACCTCTAACCCTTCTGATTCTTCCATCTAGAGCAAGCTCTCCAACGATCAACGAATTTTTCAATTTACCAGGATCAATTTGCCCGGAAGCGGATAAAATACCGAGGGCTATGGGAAGGTCGAGAGAGGTTCCTTCCTTTTTTATATCTGCAGGAGCAAGATTAACGGTAATCTTCTTTAGCGGAAATTCGAAATCCACGCTTTTTATTGCAGATTCGACTCTTTCTCTTGACTCTTTTACCGCTGCTTCCGGCAATCCGACTATTGAAAAAGAAGGCAATCCTCTTGAAAGGCTTACTTCGACTTCAACGATCTTTGCTTCAATTCCTTGAAGTGCGCAGGAAAAAACTCTGGAAAGCTCCAATATATCTTTTTAAATTTTTAACTCTTTTGTTGCTTTTGGCTTATACCGATACCCGTACCATAACTGAGTTCCCCGTTGTCTATTCGGATGTGAAAATGACAATCCGGATTTGTGCATACCCATGCTTTGTATGGTATTGTTGCACCACCTTGTCCGTAATCCGATAGGGGGATAAGCACGCCAAAATTACATTTTTGACATTTGGGATATTCCATAGGTAAATCCACTTCCTCCTCCCTTTATAAGTTTTAAACTATAAATATTAGCTTATTACAACATTCAACTCTATCTTTGTTCTCCGCCTCGACTAACCATCACTT
>CAZQNI010000293.1:0-2716 GCA_964594255.1 uncultured bacterium
CGATACGGTTCGTATACCTGTTGAATTGTATATATATGATTTCGAATTACCCGATATGCCCAATTCGAAGACTATGATGGTTATTGGTTATTCGAATATTAACGAGCGCTATATCGATTTGGCTTACCCTAATGCTAATACTCCGGAAGACAGCCTGTCTATAATGATCAGACAAAGACATATGCAGTTATCTCACAGACATAAGATATCGATAATAGATGGAAATGAAGATGGTAGTGGAGGTAATCGTTACCGGCCGCACGATTACTGGTTACCCGCGTTGGATGGCAGTTTGTTTACTTCCGAGTATGGCTACGATGGACCGGGTTATGGAACAGGTAATAATATCTTTTCAATAGCGCTGTACGGTCGCTGGGTAGGGTTCTTGAGAGGTGATAATCCTACTCAGGTATACGAGTATGCGGATAGTTTTGTAAACTGGTTTGCCGAGAATTCGCCCGAGACAGAATATTTCTTATACCTTATCGATGAGCCGAGTGATGAGGAAGTGCTTGAAGAGATGGAAGAATGGTGCTCTTTAATTAAGGACAATCCGGGTGTTGGTCGCAAGATACCGATATTCGTTACAATAAATTTATTAAAGGTAGACAAAGATTATTCGGATTTGATCGATATTTCGGGAACTACGTTTGGTTTTGGGGTGACGGAAATCTGGGATGAAGTAGTAGGAAGAACGTTGGTTACCCCGGGGAAAAGATTCTATTTTTACAACGGGCATCGTCCATCCGGAGGAACATTTTCTACGGAAGATGATGGCGTTTCTTTAAGAGTATTACCGTGGGCTCAGTATAAAAAAGGAATCAGCCGCTGGTTTTTCTGGGAATCAACATATTACGATAATTATCAGGGAGGAATGGGGGAGACCAACGTATTCCAAAATGCTCAAACATTTGGTAATTACAGCGAAGATGACCCGGTGTACGGGGAGACAGGATGGGGCTACAGTAATGGAGATGGCGTTATGATATATCCGGGAACCGATTATCTGTTTCCTTCTGAAAGTTATGACCTTCCGGGACCTATTGCAAGTTTGAGGTTAAAGCACTGGCGCAGAGGTATACAGGATGTGGATTATC
The DNA here is from genome assembly GCA_964594255.1 of uncultured bacterium. Lineage (GTDB taxonomy): Bacteria > Hydrothermota > UBA3072 > UBA3072 > UBA3072 > JAFGHJ01. The sequence goes on from CAZQNI010000293.1 coordinate 1,098, forward strand.
TTGCTATGGCCGAGAGTGTTGATCCTATAGCGACCTATTCTATTATTGATTCGATTATTCCTAAAGTGCTATGGGAATATGGCTGCGCTGAAGAGTGGGATCCCACGTGGCTGCGGACCGATATTAGCTGGTCAACGGATCCGGATTTATGGGAAGCTGCACGAAGAGATTTGGCTGAAATTATTGAAGCTGCTGGTGGTAATTTTGATATAATTGATAATTTTACTATTGAACAAAATTATCCGAATCCGTTTAATTCCATCACGCGTATTAGATTTCGTATTCCTATCCCAGGCAATGTTAACCTGAGTATTTATAATACTCTTGGACAAAAAGTAGAAACACTTATGGATGAATATTTAGATAGCAGATATTATGAATTTGATTTTGATGCGAGTGGGTTACCCGGCGGTGTATATTTTTATCAACTTCAATTCGCCGGTGCAGCCCGTACAAGAAAGTGTATATTGATTAAATGATTTATTTAAATGGAGTTTCTCACTTAAGTCAAAACAGCAGGTTTTTAAAGAATGTATTAGATTGCTATTTAATTTAGGAGGAAAAAATGAAAATTTGGGATTCTTTGACGACAAAAGTAGTAGCGGGAAATACCGTTTGGCAATACATGGTTTTTCTTCTAACTATTCTTGGTTTTCTGATTATATGGCGTATTGTTCTATTCTTACTGAGTAAAAGTGCCGATAAGTTTAGTAAAAAAGGCAGGAAGATAGCCGGTCTCACATTTAAGGGGTTGGGCAGATCTTCGTTGCTTTTTTGTATTGTTATAGGTTTGAGGGTTGGAATAATTCCTCTCTCAGTGAGTGAATCTATTAAAAGTGTTTTTCAAACTGCAATAGCCATTTTATTCGTTCTGGCAATCGGGCGTTTGGGTTACTCGATGGTTGATGTAGTGGATAGACGTATGCGTGATCTTGCTGCGGATCAAAAAAGTTCCGTCAGTGATATGTTGGCTTTTTTGGTAGGCAGAATGCTTAGGATTATGATTATAATTCTTATACTTTTACAGGCGGCAACTATTCTCATTGGTAAACCGTTGACTTCTGTACTTGCCGGTTTGGGTATAGGCGGATTGGCTTTCGCTCTGGCTGCTCAAGATACATTAAAGAACTTCTTCGGCTCCCTGGCTCTTTTCTCTGACAAACCTTTTCAAATAGGTGAACGGGTTATTATAGACGGTCAAGATGGACCTGTAGAAGACGTGGGACTCCGTTCTACCCGTATAAGGACTCTGGATGGCCATCTTGTTACGATTCCTAATGGTGAATTAGCCAGGATGACTGTTCAGAATATTGGTAAGCGGCCCTACATACGAAGGCTTTTTAATATAGACATTACATACGATACCACGCCTGAAAAAGTTGAGAGGGCTTTGGAAATCATAAAAGATATATTGAAGGATCATGAAGGTATGAAGTCAGATTTTCCTCCCCGGGTTTTCTTTAACGAATTCAATAGCAATTCTCTTAATATCCTGGTTATATACTGGTATCATCCTCCTGATTACTGGGACTTCATGCAATTCAGTGAGAAAGTTAATCTTGAAATTTTAAATCGATTTAATTCCGAAGGTATTGATTTTGCATTTCCTACGCAAACTT
>CAZQNI010000294.1:0-2712 GCA_964594255.1 uncultured bacterium
CATTCTTTACGATAAAAAGCAGAGACGGAAAATCAATCTTTTTAAGTTTTCTTCTCGATATCAAGTGTATTATTATTGGTACTATGACAAGAGGGAAAAGAAGAAAAAAAACAGGAAAACTCATGAAAGGCGTTTTCTTTTCTCAAGGTATTCTGTAAGTGCTTTATCGTAAGGAATATCTGTAATTACTTGAAAATAATCTATACGCTTAGGAGCCAAGCCATTTCTGTAACTCGAGATAAATTGATTGAATTTATTTTTATATAAAACCTTAAGGCTTTTAGGGTCCACGATAATGGTTTTTGAATCCTCCATATCTCTGAACAGAGACTCATCTTGAAAGGAAAAATCCAGTTCTTTTCTGTCGAGAATATGAAAGACAATAACTTCGTGTTTCTTTGCTTTCATTACGTTGATGATTTTAATTACTTTTCCTGGCTCTTCCAGCAAATCGGAAAATAAGATACAAAGACTTCTCTTTTTTATTAAAGGGAGCAGCTGGAAAATAGCGTCAGAAATAGAAGTTTTACCCGACGGCTCATTTTTGCTCAGAGTACCGAGTAAATGTTTTAGATGATTCATTTTGCTTCTTGCTGGTATGAAAGATTCTATTTTAGAATCGAAAAGAACCAATCCCACCGAGTCGTTCTGCTGAAGTAACAAATAGGCAAGAGAGGCAGCAAGTGTTCGGGCGTAATGAAATTTGGAAATTTTTTCTCCGAATCCCATAGAATTACTTTTATCTAACAGCAGCAGCGCAGATAAATTTGTCTCAGCCTGGTATTTCTTTAAATAAAATCGCTCAGTTCTTGCATATAATTTCCAATTAATTTTATTAATAGGGTCTCCCTTATGGTAGGGACGGTGTTGTTTGAATTCAAGCGAAAAGCCGTGATACGGGCTTTCATGTAAACCGGTTAAAAAACCTTTGACAATTATTTTAGCCCTGAGGTTAAGGGTCCTAATTTTTTCTAAGACTTCAGGTTTTAAAAGTTCCAAAAACTTCTACACTATTCTTCAAGTACTACTATTCTGACTTTCTCTCCTTCTTTTATAGTAAGTGGTTTACCCTCGCTGTTAAACCCTATTATACCATAATTTTTGGGTACTGTATCTTCCTTAATAACGGTCGCAAAAAATCCAACCATTATTTCTCCGGGATTTCCTCTTTTGTCCGCGTGATAACCGTTTGTATCTGTACTTTCGGTTTGAGAAGGTACATCGTACAGGAATTTACTTATCTCATAAGATTTCATCCTGCTATCCGTATAAGGATTTACAGGAACTTCAAGCGCTTCTATTTGTTCATATATATCATCTAATAAAAAAGGTATTTGCCCCGTATTAAAAGCCCTGTACCTTTCTATCGCCGCTTTAACCGTATACATATTTGACTGTAATTTTCGTTCCTTTGTAATTACTTTTGAGTTTTGATACTGCGGTTCAATCAAAATATATAACAACCCCAAAAAGGCAATAATTATACATATATCAAGAACTCTTAACGTAGCTCTGTTCATTTAGCCTCCTTATGTATTGTGTAAGAATAATTAATAATCAAATTCTGTCAAGGGGATTGATCTTGACAAAAGCAATTATAAACTTATGGTTAAAAGTAAAGGAGTGTGATGAAATGTATAAAATGTTTAGGGGCATAATTGTTTTGTTATCACTTTGTGCGTCGTCATATTTATGCACAGCCAAGGAAGTTACCATTACTGTACCCTATAATAACGTCCTTCTTAACAAAGAGCTGAAAACAGCCTGGGGTATATCTGTTTTTATTGAAGGCTTACAAAAATCTATACTATTCGATACCGGAGGTGATGGTTCTATTCTTCTGTCCAACATGGAAAAGCTCAAAATCGATCCTGCCGAGGTAGAGCTTGTTGTTTTATCTCATATTCACGGAGATCATGTTGGAGGTCTTGGTGCCTTACTCGAAAAAAACAAGAAGGTTCCGGTTTATCTTCCTTTCTCTTTTCCTGATGATTTTAAGAATAAAGTAAAAAGCATAACAGGGAAATTATTAACCGTAAAAGAACCCCATAAGATATGTGAAAACGTGTGGTCAACGGGTGAATTAGGAACCTCAATTAAGGAACAATCACTCGTTATTGTTACGCCGAAAGGCCTTATTGTGATCACTGGTTGTGCGCATCCGGGAATAGTCGATATTGTGAAATTTGTTAAAAATCATTTTAAGGAAAATATTTATCTGGTTCTCGGTGGGTTTCACCTAATTTCTTATTCTGAAAGCGAAATAAAGGAAATCATAAGAGAACTGAAAGCTTTAAAAGTGGAAAAGATTGCACCTTCACACTGCACAGGTGAAAGAGCAATAGAATTATTCGAGGAAGCATGGGAAAAAGATTTTATTGACCTGGGTTGCGGAGCAAAGATAAAGATATCACTTGAGGATAAGAGCGAATAGCAAATTAATACTAATTAAGGGGGATTAAATGCAAAACACCGGGACCGGTAATAAGACCGAAGCAATAAGAAAGAATTTAAGCGATGTAAATAATATTGTAATGGTAATAAGCGGTAAAGGGGGTGTTGGAAAAAGCACTGTTGCGAGCAATCTTGCTCTTGCTTTAGCCGGAAACGGTCAAAAGATTGGCCTTCTGGATATTGATATTCATGGTCCAAATCTCCCCAAGATGCTGGGCGTAGAAAAAGAAAGGATGCAAAGTCCTGCGGAAAATAGAA
>CAZQNI010000295.1:0-2704 GCA_964594255.1 uncultured bacterium
TTCTGAGCGAAAGAGAATGAGTTCGATTAGACAATTTGAAGATAAAAAAGTTCTTACTATGAAAGGGGCAACTGACAGCATTCTTTCTGTCAGTAAATTTATATATAAAGATAGTAAAATAAAACCTATAGAAGAAAAAGATATAGAGAAAATAAAAAGTTTAAATGAAGAGTACTCGAAAAAGGCTCTGCGAGTACTCTCAATTGCATATCGCCCGCTGGAGGCGGACGGAAGCGATTATATTATAGAGGAAATCGAAAAAGATGTTATTTTCCTTGGCTTGGCGGGGATGATGGATCCTCCTAAAGAAGGGGTGCGCGAATCAGTAGAAAACTGTAAAAACGCGAAAATCAAGATTTTTATTATGACAGGAGATCACGCTATAACTGCACAGGCAATTGGGGAAGAAATCGGTCTCGAGGATAAAGGAGAAAAACCTTTGGTAATAAGCAAACAGGAACTTGACAGGATGAATGATAGGGACCTTTTAGAAATAATTATAAAGAACAAATCCTTGATTTTTTCCCGTGTGGATCCCGCAGATAAACTACGTATTGTCACACTTCTTGGAGAGAATGGAGAAGTTGTGGCGGTTACCGGTGATGGAGTCAATGATGCTCCGGCATTGAAGAAAGCTGATATCGGTGTAGCGATGGGACAAACGGGAACGGATGTAGCGAAGGAAGCGTCCGAATTGGTACTCTTAGATGATAGCTTTCCTACGCTTGTAAAGGCAGTAAAGGAGGGCAGAACCATATACAACAATCTTAAAAAGACCGTACTGGCTTCTATGACGACCAATGGTGCAGAGCTTGTTATTGTTCTTTTGGGACTCGCAAGTGTTGCTTTATGGGATTGGGCTATACCAATCCTTGCCATTCAAATTCTTGCTATTGACCTGCTTGCAGAAATTATGCCCTTGACTTTTTTGACCTACGATCCGCCACCAAAGGAACTGATGAGTACGCCTCCAAGAAAACAGGAGGAGCATATATTAAATAAAAAGACCTCTACCGAGGTAGCTCTACTGGGATTTTTAATAGGGGCTCTGGCTTTTGCCAATTTCGCGCTTTTTATGTTAAGAGAAGGAGTAACTCTTACCGTTGGGAATGAGAATACTATTCTTTATGCCAGGGCGACAGCAATAAGCTACCTTACCATTGCTTACTGTCAGTTCGCAAATGTCCTGTCCAGGAGATATGACCTTTCTTCTATTTTCAATCGAAATTTTTTAAGCAATAAGATATTATTATGGTCTATATTAGCTTCGATGGGACTCGTCTTCTTAGGGGTTTACGGACCTTTAATCAGTGAATTTCTGTCTTTTGCGTCACTTAAGTTAATCGACTGGCTTTATGTTTTAGGAGCAATGGGTGTATTCCTTACCGTGTTCGAAGTAATGAAACTTTTTAAAAGACGTAAAAGCAAAGGAGATAAAATTTAATGACAATCCTGATAATTATTCAGTATTTCTTTGGCGGTGGTATCGGGGGGCTCGCCGGAGGTAATGATGCGTTGACTTTTTCTTTGGATTTCGGAAAAGCAGTTAGTCCTACTTTAGATTTCGGAACCAAGCTGACAATGTCCATGACGGGCAACGCACCTTGGCACTATGATATTCCTTTTTACAATTGGGGTGACCCGGGAGATTATCCCGAAGAATACTTCAAAGAATATAGAGAAAGAAACGAGGTGGCAGCACATTTTGTTGCAAGGAAATACTTAAGCAATTTTATTTTGATAGGACTAACAGGCGTTTCAATGCAAGAGTATATGATTCTTCCCATACAGGACTCGCTTCCTCCCTATCCTTTTGGAGAAACAGATGAATATCATTTTGTTTACGGAGCCGGGATGGGGATAAGGATCGGGAAATTTGATTTTTGTTTAACATATTCCAATAGATTTGGGGCACTATTTTACGTTACCCGGGAGTTTGGTTTCTCGGCCAGGGAAAAACCAAATGACGGGGAGTAAAATTAACTGCACAAAAAGCTTGAAAAATTATAGAAAATAAGTATAATTATCTTAACAGGAGGAAATAATAGAAAAAGAGATTCTAATAGATTTGCTAAGGGACCTTGCGCTTGGAGTTAATCATAAAATAGCCTATCCCGGAGAACACCCTCTTATAAAGGAACAGCAGAAGAAAATAGTTGATGAGATTAATTCTTTTGCAGAAGAGGCTGCGGAAATCTCTTTTGTTTTATTAGGAGACAGCGTCATTGTGGAAGATGTTCATGTCGATCTTGCTGATTACGACAGTGTACAGATATTTGTTAAAAGGCTTAAGAGACTAAATGTTGAGAGTTTGACTTTTGACACGTCTTGCAATGAGATAGATATAGAAGGATTTTTAGATCTGCTAGCTACCCCCCCCCGGGATGCTAGCACTTATGAAGATATAAACACCCTTTTAATAGAAAGAAAAGCTGATAAAGTCTATTTTAATACTGTTGAGTTTAAAATTAGAACAAAAGGAGAAGGAGACTATGAGGGAGGAGGGGGAGAGGTTGTAGATATTGTTGAGGATGAAGAATTTAATTTGGTTCGCTTCCTTGAGAAGACTTGTAAAGTGCAAACGGAAGATCCTCCTTCAGTAGAAGCAGAAAAGGTTACACAAGGGCAAGTTGAACTGTATGATGGTATGGCCTGGACTTCGGGTGAAGGAGATATAAAAGCAAAGGAAGTTGTTTTCGAGGAA
>CAZQNI010000296.1:0-2701 GCA_964594255.1 uncultured bacterium
GCATTCCTACGAATTTAACGGCTTCCATTGCAGCTATTGCTACTTCTAACGCACGTGGATCCGCATTACCTATATCTTCGGACGCAAGAATTACCATTCTTCTGACAATAAAGAGAGGGTCTTCTCCACCTTTTAACATACGCACCATCCAGTAAAGTGCCGCATCGGGGTCGCTTCCACGAATTGATTTTATAAAAGCGGATATAAGATTATAATGTTCCTCTCCGCTCTTGTCATAAATAACCTGTCTCTGAAGAACATCAGCAATCATTTTTTTGTCGATTTTGCGTTTTTCTTTGGTCGAAACTTTAATACTGGCTTCAAAAACATCCAACGCGACCCGCGCGTCTCCGGAAGAGACATTTATTAGATATTCTACAGCTTCTTCATCTATTTCAAACTTTTTTTTCTTAAGCTCTTCGTCAACCTTAGCAGCTCTATTAATTATCTTCTTAATATCCTCAGGAGTAAAAGGCTTTAAGATATAGGTCCTCGCCCTTGAAAGTAAAGGAGAAACAACTTCAAAAGAAGGATTTTCGGTAGTTGCTCCTATCAGGATTATGGTTCCGTCTTCAACGCATGGGAGCAAAACATCCTGCTGAGCTTTATTGAACCGGTGAATCTCATCAATAAATAATATGGTTTTTTTATTTTTATTCTGCAAAAGATACTTTGCTTTTTGTATAACTTCTCTAACATCTTTTACTCCGCTTTCTGTAGCACTAAGGCGCTCAAAATTTGAATTTGTATGGTTAGATATTATATAAGCCAAAGTCGTCTTACCCGAGCCCGGAGGACCCCATAAAATCAAAGAAGGAAGATTTTCCGTTTCTATAAGATTTCGAAGAACAGACCCTTTCCCCACTACCTCTTCCTGGCCTACAAAATCATCTAACTTTTTCGGCCTGACTCTGTATGATAAAGGAGGATTGCCCTTTCCTCTTTCAAATAAATTAGCCAAATTAGATAGTTACCTCTTTGTTTTTATTATATCTTTTTTCCGTTAAAAATTTTTCTCTCAATTTCATCAATCACTCTCATGTAAATCAAAAATCAAAAATCAAAAAGCAAAATGACAGGTGAAAATGCAAAATTATCCCCTACCCCTGAAAAAAAACTAAAAAATACTATTGCTATTTGTCGTTTCTCAGTTTTTCTATTCATTTTTGAACTTTAATTTGTAATTTTGATATTTTATATTTAAATTTTGCATTTTAGCGGCTTTGCCGCTTTAGGTATTTGATTCCTTTATCTCCAATATCTTTTCGATAAAATAGATTTGAACATTCGATTTTTTCGACACAACGATACGTTTTTTCTTTTGCGCTTATTAAATCATGTGAAATTCCTACACAAGCCAGAACCCTTCCGCCACTTGTATAAAAACGCCCCCCTTCGGCTTTTGTTCCCGCATGGAAAACGGTACACTCAGATTCCGGTATATTTATCTCAAATCCTTTCTCATATTCTTTTGGATACCCAATCGATGCCATAACAACCGCAAGCGCAGAACTTCGATTGCAATTTAGCTTATCCGGTAAATTGTAATCGTTTGCTTTCATCAAAACATCCAACAAATCATCTTCCAGTAAAGGGAGAATAACCTGCGTTTCGGGATCTCCGAATCTAACGTTAAACTCCAGAACTTTTGGCCCTTCTTTTGTCATAATTAATCCGCCGTAAAGAACACCCTTATATTCAATTCCTCTTCTCTGCAACTCTTTTATCGTCGGTTTGAATACTTTTTCTTTAATTTCCGGCATTTCACTTTCTGTTAAGAAAGGTGTAGGAGCATATGCACCCATACCTCCTGTATTTGGACCTTCATCGTTATCGTATGCCCTTTTATGATCCTGAGAAGGAAGAAAGGGAAGTATTTTATCACCGGAAATAATAGCCAATACAGAAACCTCCTCGCCAACTAGAAGTTCTTCGATTACAACCGTTTTACCCGCCTCCCCGAATCTTTCCTTTTCCATTAAAGAATCAAGAGCTTCCAGAGCTTTCCTTTTGCTATTACATACAATAACACCCTTCCCTGCTGCAAGTCCGCTTGCTTTCACAACCGAAAGCTCCCCACCTTTTTCAACGTACCGCTTCGCAGCGTTAAAATCGTCAAAGATTTCAAAAGAGGCAGTAGGGATACTTGCGGAAGCCATAACCTCTTTTGAAAATGCTTTACTTCCTTCGAGTCGTGCTGCGTCTTTTGTAGGACCGAATATATTTAAACTCTCTTCTTTAAATAAATCGACTACACCATCGACCAAAGGCTGTTCCGGACCTACTACAGTAAATTCAATTTTCTCTCTTTTGGCAAACTCAACCAAATCTTTTATACCTGAGGAATTAATATTTTCGCCCAAAATTGATGTGCCGCCGTTACCAGGGGCAAAATAGAATTTTGATACTATATTGCTTTTTGACAGCATCCATCCTAAAGTATGTTCTCTCCCACCTCCGCCAATAACCAAAACTTTCATAGTATTTTCATTTATATTGAAAACCAAATAAAAGTCAAGGAGGTTTTTCCCCTGCTTAAATTAGTATTCCAAATTTCTGTTTTTCTTTGGCTTGTTGACTTTATCGTTCAAGTCGATATATTTTATTAGGAAAAAAGCCGACGTAAGTTTCGGAAATTTATCTTGGATAATGAAAATAAAAATCAGAAAATTTAGTAGAGGTTTTTAAAACTTGGACTTAT
>CAZQNI010000297.1:0-2696 GCA_964594255.1 uncultured bacterium
GCAAGTATCGGGTAAAATATTATTGATAGAAGTATCATTCCGATTGCGAAACCGACACTCTGACCGAATTTTTTCGCGAGTTCAACTGTAACTATGATGGATATTACGATGTTTACGAATGGTATTAACATAAGTATTATCCACCATAAAGGTTTATCTACTATTTCCAGTAAGACTATTATGTTGTAGATGGGTATTATTGCTGCCCAGCCGGGTTTCCCTGCTTTGCTGTAAATTTTCCACATTGAGATGAGCATTAAGATGCCGATTATTAAATAAATTATTATGAGACCTGTGGCCATTCCTGCCGCTCCTGCTGCGGGATAATCACCATAATCCATAAATACACCTCCTTTTTTTAATTGTTTAATATCTATATAAGAGATTTTCGCTATAATGTCAATACAAAAAATTTTTTTATGTTTAACCACAGAGAGCACAGAGAAAGAAGAAAAGCACTGAGAGCACAGAGAAAACAACAAATTGTATTTGTTTTGTCTACCCTCAACCCAAAAACGAAGAGAAACAACAAATCACTCAAATGGCACAAATTTTTTTTATGCCGTCAGCCGTCGGCGGTCAGCTTTATTTAAAGCTTGACAGCGGGTGTATTTGTTTTTATTCTTTCAAGGGATTTTGGTATTATTATGAGATTGGAGTTTATTGGATGAATATAAGAGATGTGATTATTTGCGGAGCGGGACCGGCTGGGTCTTCTCTTGCTTATTTTTTATCTAGAGAAGGATTCGATGTACTGCTTCTTGACAAGGCTAAATTTCCGAGAACTAAACCCTGCGCGGGTGCTATTCAAATTTCTTTAGGTGGTTTTTTCCCTTTTCAACTGGAACAAATAGCAGAAGATAAAGCCACAGGTATTTCTTTTATAAAGAATGGTCGTTGTTGCAGAGTTGATATGGGAAGACCCATATCATATATAGTTGATAGGAAGAAATTTGATAATTATTTATTGGGGAAAGCTGTTGATAGTGGTGCGGAGTTTATCGAGGAGTGTAAAGTTCTTAAGTTTGAAGACGAAACTATATATTCTAAGTCAGGAAAATTTTCAGGCAGGATATTGGTGGGAGCTGATGGGGTGGGTAGTGTAGTTAGGAGATTTGGAGGATACCGGAGAATAAAAACTTTGATAAAGACAATAAGTGCTGATATCCCTTTCAGTTTTAAAAAGGAACTAACTTTTGATTTATCTTACACAAAAGGTGGATATGCCTGGATTTTTCCAAAAGGAAATAAAGTAAATGTAGGGTGGGGGTCTTCGTCAGGTAGTTTTAGCAAAAGGGAAGCTCGATTTTTTAGAATTTTAAATCACTATGGATTTCCCGAGCCTGAAAATATTTATAAGTGGGTATATCCTGTATTTACTAATCCCGAATCCTTGACATGGAGAAATACGCTATTAATTGGCGATGCTGCTTCTCTCGTAAATCCGGCAACAGGCGGAGGCATTTACAATGCAGTACAATCTGCGTATTTTGCTTCTAAAGCCATTAGTGGAAATTTGAGAAAGGGGATGCCTCTTAAGAACTATCAGGATATGGTTAGGAAGCATATGTATTTGATATTTTATTCATCCCGGATTTTCGATTATATGATTAGAAGAATTCCTTTTACCGCACCCTCTCTTCAAATATTAGAACCAATTCTTGCTTATTTGGCGAAGAAATTCTCGTAACTTGATTAGCCACGAAGACACTCCCCACACAACCACATATTTGGACGCAGATGAACGCAGATTGACAGGATTTTTTTGTTTAAAACCCAACCCCACAACCCCAAATATTTAGACAGGATTAACTGGATTTTAATTTATTTTTTTCCTCCTAAATCTCAACTCTGAACTCTTATTTTTTAACTTTACCGCTGTTTTTTAAGCTACGCTCTTTTTTTAATTTCCTTAATAAAATTATGTAAATAACAATAGATATTGGAACGTAAAGGCAAAAGGCGATTGATAATGTAAAAGACAGGTTTATGTTTGTCTTTTTTGTTTCTTTGGTTGCTATAGCTTGATCGCCTACCGCTATTGGGCTATTGTCTATATTTTCTAATATTGGACTATAGTTTCCGTGTGTAATTTTACTGCCTAAGTTTCCGGTAATATCTTTACCATCAAGCAAAATAGTTTTGCCCATTATTTCTATGATAATTTTTTTTCCTTCCTCGTTTTGTCTGGAATCTATGAATTTTCCCCCTCTGCTTTCGGATATTTTAAGTATTTCAACTGTCTCTTCTATTTTCCAAAAGGGTAACTTTTTTTGGATTTCACTTGTGATTGTTTCTATTTCTTCTTGAGTCCAACTTGCTTTTAATAACGTGGGAAAACATAGTAATAAAAAAATGAGAACACATATCTTTTTCAATTATTCCTCCTTGAATCTAATTTAAGCTACCTTCCCTTCATTTGTGTGATTTGTGCTATTTGTTGTTCCTATTGGGTGTTGGGAAAGGTTTTTTAAAAATAAATAAAAAAAATTGGTTGTTGTTAAATTTCGTGTGTTTTGTGTGTTTCGTGGTCGATCCTTTACAGTTTCGGGGGTTTGCCGAGTTCCTTATCGAGTTCCTTAAGTAGTTCTTTCCCTTTTTTCGATACTTTATCCGGGGTCCAGATATGTACTTCGGCGAGGAGGTCTCCCTTTCCCATTCCGTAGAGATTTCCCATTCCCTGGCTTTTTAATACG
>CAZQNI010000298.1:0-2694 GCA_964594255.1 uncultured bacterium
GAATTTAAAGGGAAAACGCTTAACGTAAATGAAGCTCGCCCCCGTCCGGAAGGCTACAGAGGTGATTCCAGAGGAAGAAGCGGAGCATCCAGCTACGGCCGCTCTCGATGGTCAAACTAAAAACTTAGATTCAAAGAATCTAAGTTAAATAGTTAAATAGAAAAATAGTTAAATAGGAAAAACAAAGAAACAAAAAATCCTTTAGAACTTTTTTCTATACTATCAAAATATAAGGGGGCATTGTTCAACAATATTAAATTTATATTGTACGTAATTTTGCCCCCATATACTTTTTAAGTTTCAATTCTCGAGTTTTTTAAACCGTTAGTCCGTTGGTCTGTTAAAAAAATCACCAACACACCCACTCACTAACCCACTAACAAAAATTATTCGTGTTATTCGTGCAATTCGTTGTTCGTTTTTAAGATTTCGGATTTAGGGATTGGGATTTAGTAAAAACAAATAAAATAAATGGGTTGTGTGGTGTGGCTTTGTGCCCCTTGTGGTCTTTATGGTTCAATTAAGTCCCCGGGTTAACATACACAACCTTTTCCCTTTCCATTATCACAGTACCTTTAGCAAGGTTTTTTGCGCCCCTTACGTATCTTTTCTGCGCATATGAGACGGGAACAGACTTTGAATGTTTTAATTTACTAAATCTTGCAGCATAATAAGCTGCCTCATGAATATCCTCGATTGGAGGAAATTTGTTTTTATCTTTAAGTCGCAGGATTGTATGTGAACCGGGAGCGTTTTTGACATGGAGGAAAATATCATAGGGGCGGGCAAAGGAGAAGGTAAGTTCGTGGTTTGCTTCGGCACTTTTACCAATTAAAACTTTATATCCGTTATTTGTGGTGAATACCCTGAATTTAGACGGGATAACTTCTTCTTCGGTTTCTTCTTTCTTTTTATAGAATTCCTTAAATTCAGAAAAGTCTTCGGTAGTTGTTAGTTTTTCTCTTTTTTTCTTTAGAACTTTCAGTTCCTTTACGATTTTCTTCTTTCTCTGCTCATCGCTTTTCGCTTTTCTTTTCTCTTTTTTAAATAGTTTAAAATAGTTTTGAGCGTTTTCCATTACAGTAAGAGACGGATTGATCTTGATTTCCAGTTTTTCGCCCAGATAATCAACAACTACGTTGTTTTTAGAAGTATCTATTTCTCGTTGTTTTGTAAGTAAAGCGTCACCTTTCTGTTTAAATATAGAAATATCTTTAGGTTCACTTAATCGTCTCAAAATTTCTTCATTTTTAAGTGTTTTTTTCTCTAACTGCGTTTCAATTATTTCAAGCAATCTTTTCTTTTCCTCTTCCCTATTCTTTTCCTCGAAATAGTATATCACAGCTTCGTTCATACTCGGGAATTTCTTGCCTTCGGGCAAAAGATACGGAGAAAGAATATCATCAAAAACGGTTGGACTGAATTTTCGCATCGAAAATGAATTTACGAACTTAATACCTTTTAGTTTCAAACTTTTTATAAATCCAACAGTTAAACCTTTTATTTTTTCTTCAGCTATTATCGCATCGATTAGTTCGCCTTCGGAAGAGTCCAAGAGGTCTAATCCTTTTGGTGTTGCAGGTAGTTTATATTTTTCTTTCTCAACCTTTTTCAACGAACTTAATATTTCATCATTTTTAACTAACAGACAATCACTTCTTCTCCCGAAAATCTCAAATACTATTTTTAAATCCTTTTCAAGGGTTATGATCAGGATTCTATCAAGACCAAGCTGTTCGATTTTTAATATTTTTTTATCTTTAAATATTGACGAAAAGTATCCCTGACCTTTTATTTTTTTAAAAGAAATATATGGAGACTGACGGCTCAGATTGGCGGTCAAAAAATATTTTCTGAAAACAACCGATACCTCATCGTTCTTACGGACAATGTCATCGATTTTTGTTTTCTCCGGAAACTCCAGCTCTTTCAACAAATAATGAAGTACTATCCCCGTAAACATCCTCCCTCCGCACCTATTTATTGAACCACAAAGATCGCAAAGGACACAAAGCTTATTTTTTGTTTTAAACTAAATCCTAAATCCCAAATCCTAAATCCTATTATGTGTTCTCCGCAGCTAATCAGTTTCATTTTTTGTATACCTCTTTTCGGTGTCCGATTTTGGTGACCGTAATAGTTTTATTCTCTTCATCCAAGTGATATATTACCCTCCAATCGCCAATCCTATATTTGAAGAATCCTGCGTATTCACCTTTTAGTTGTTTCCCCAATTTTGCCGGAGATTTTATAAGATGAGTACTTAACTTATAGAGTATCTTTTCTGCAGTTTTTTTGTCAAAAGAGGAAAGTTCTTTTAATGCCTCTTCGAGGAGAAGAATTTTATAAGCCAAGTTTCTCTTTAGCTTCTTTTAAAGTATATCTTTTAGAACTTTTGTTTGCCAATCTTTCTAAAGAAATATAATAATCTTCAAGGTCTTCAAGATAGGCTCTTAATGCCTCTCGTACATAAAAACTCTTGGAACGGTGAGTTAATCTCGTTAACTCCTCTAAACGTTCTTCTATTTCTTTTGGCACTCTTACATTAACCATTTCCTACCTCTCTTTTACTTTATTTGTATTACATTTGTTACATATATTATATATAATACAAAATTCCCGTTTTGTCAACCCTGAAGTATGATTCCGCTAATGCGGAATAGCGAATTAGTTAAATAGTTGAGTGGTTAAATA
>CAZQNI010000299.1:0-2686 GCA_964594255.1 uncultured bacterium
CTATGGGGCAGCGGATTCTACTGTTTGTGTCGCTTTTGCCAATATGGATGAAATTCTCGATTATGTTAAGAGTTGTCCGGGTGAATGATTTGGCAAAGAGTCGAGAGTTCTTATACTAACACGTTTAATCTTGTGATATCATAAAGATACCGACAAGTGCAAAAAAATTAGGAAATAAATACGTTTTTCTTTTTGTGCCTAAATATGTTATTTTTTCAATATTTATTTTTCTTTCTTTACAGTATCCAATAAAATCTGAAAGGCTCAAGAAATGAAGATTTGGAGTATCGTACCATGAATAAGGCAAAGAAGGAGTTATAGGTGTTCTGCCTTTTAAGAAAATCTGAATTCTTGCTCTGTAATGAGCAAAATTTGAGAAGCTTATTATTACCTTTTTTCCTACTCTTAAAGCTTCCTGTATTACTGTGTCGGGTTTTTTGACTACTTCTGAAAGGCTTTGTTGGAGAACAATATAATCAAATGCTTTGTCTTTATATTCTGATAAACCGTATTCTATATCTTCATGAAGAACGGAGACTCCTTTTTGTACACATTTGTAGATTTCCTTTTCGTCAATTTCTATTCCTTGAGCCTTTATATTTTTATTCTTAATAAGGCGTTGAAGAAGTTCACAATTTCCGCAACCCAG
Organism: uncultured bacterium; assembly: GCA_964594255.1. Taxonomy (GTDB): domain Bacteria; phylum Hydrothermota; class UBA3072; order UBA3072; family UBA3072; genus JAFGHJ01. The sequence continues at coordinate 650 of CAZQNI010000299.1, forward strand.
ATCAAGGACCGAAGAGCCTTCTTTAATGTAATTGCATATTGTTTGGAATTCTATTTCTCTAATATATCGAAGCATTTTCCCCTGCTTGAGCGACTTTTTCTAAGAAGTGTTTAATCAGTTGAGTCTCTTCTTCTATTTCAAGAAGAAATGCATCGTGTCCATAGGTGGATTCTATCTCACAGAATGTAGTATCTATCCCTGCAACTTTACAGGCTTTAACTATTTCTCTGGATTGGTACGTTGGGTAAAGCCAGTCGGATTTGAAAGCCAATACCATTACTTTTGCTTTTGCTTTTGTTCCATGTAAAAGTTCCGAGAGATTTTTTCCTTCCGATGCGTCATAGCAGTCTATGGCTTTCGTTATATAAAGATAAGAGTTGGCATCAAACCTTTTAACGAAATTGCTTCCTCTGTAGTGGAGATAATTTTCTATCTCAAAACCTGTGTTGAATTTGTGTCTTTCTTTTACGTTTCTTATTCGCCTGCCGAATTTATCCATCATTGATCTATCACTCATGTAAGTGATGTGCCCCACCATTCGAGCAAGAGCAAGTCCGCTTGCAGGGGTGTCTTTTCCATAGTAATCTCCGTTATTCCATGCGGGATCTGAAATTATCGATACCCGCCCCACTTCATCAAAGGCAATTTGTTGTGCGGAGTGTTTTATGGCAGAGGCTATTATTATTGCGCTTTTTATTTTATCCGGGTGTTTGATTAACCATGATAGGGCCTGCATGCCGCCCATTGAACCGCCTACGACTGTTAGTAGTTTTTTAATATTTAAATGTTCAATTAGTTTATTCTGCACGTTTACCATGTCATTTATGCTTATGAGAGGAAAATCCAAGCCGTAAGGTTTGCCTGAACCAGGATTTATCGAGGAGGGTCCGGTCGTTCCACTGCATCCTCCGAGAACGTTGGAACATATTACAAAGTATTTATCAGTATTAAAGGCTTTTCCGGGTCCAATCATACTATCCCACCAGCCTGGTTTATCATCGCCTTTGTGGTATCCCGCAGCGTGAGCATCACCTGAAAAGGCATGAGTTATAAGAACAGCGTTTGATTTTTCTTTGTTTGGTTTTCCGTATGTTTCAAAAGCAACAGTAATAGGTCCGAGTTTCTCACCGCTTTCCAGTTCCAGTTCGTTTGGTGGTTCCGCGAAAGTAAAGTATTCTGTTTCAACTATACGCTGACTTTTGTCTTTCATTTATTAAATTATTTAGTAGCCTTTTTTAAAGCTTGATCAATATCTTCTTTGATGTCTTCTATGTTTTCCAGCCCAATTGATAATCTAATGTAATCCTCGGTTACTCCTGTAGCTTTTTGTTCTTTTTCTGTAAGCTGTTGATGAGTTGTAGAAGCTGGATGAATGACAAGGCTTTTCGCGTCTCCTATATTGGCAAGGTGAGAAAGCAATTTTACGGATTCAATAAATCTCTTGCCTGCTTTTAGTCCGCCTTTTATTCCAAATCCTACCAATCCTCCGTATTTATCCTTCAGGTATTTTTTTGCAGTTTTGTGACTTGGATGCTCGCTCAGTCCAGGATAATTTACCCAGCTCACAAGGGGATGTTTATTCAAGAATTTTGCGACATCGAGTGCGTTTTCGCAGTGTCGTTCGACTCTCAAATGAAGTGTTTCAAGTCCCTGGAGGAACAGAAAAGCGTTGAAAGGACTTAGACATGAGCCGAAGTCCCTCAACATATGACAGCGTATTTTTGTTATAAATGCGATGTTTCCTATTCCTTTAACGTTTCCGTATTTTTTCCAGTAGCTTATTCCGTGGTAACTTGGATCAGGATTGACAAGTTCGGGGAACTTTCCGTTGTTCCATTTGAATTTTCCCGAGTCCACAATTACCCCACCAATAGATGTTCCGTGCCCTCCTATCCATTTGGTTGCAGATTGTACTATTATATCAGCGCCGTATTCGATCGGTCTTACGATACCTCCGCCTACTGTATTGTCTACAACCAGAGGTATTCCTGCGTTGTGGACAATTTTTGCAATTTTATCGAAGTCCGGAACGTCAAG
>CAZQNI010000300.1:0-2674 GCA_964594255.1 uncultured bacterium
AGTATATAATGAATTGAAAGATATCCCAGGAGATGATTTGATAGACAAAAGAATTGAAAAATTTTCCAAAATGGGCGTGTATATAGAAGGATAAATGGCTCTAAGAGGGGATTTTAAGGATTTCGAATTAAACGATATATTTCAGCTTATCCATATGGGAGGCAAAGATGGTGCTCTACATCTCCGAGGTAAAGATGGTGCCGGAGTTATTTATTTTGAGCACGGTAATATAAAACATGCCGAAACAGGTAAGCATACAGGTACCGAGGCTATAAATATATTTCTTACATGGGATACCGGTAATTTTGAATTTATAGCTGCAGAGAATACAGATAAGGTTACAATTAATCTTCCTGTCCATAATGTAATTTTAGAAGCTGCAAGACAGATAGATGAGTGGAAAAAGATGGAAGATGTGATACCTTCTGTGGAAGTTGTTGTTGATTTCGAAGAAGAGCCGGATATTACTGATATTGAACTAAGGCCGATGGAGTGGAAAGCTCTTTCAATAATTAACGGAGAAAAGACCATAAAAGAAATTGCTGAAGAGCTTAAAATGAAAACCTTCGATCTTGCAAAGGTTCTTTACGGATTAGTTCAATCAGGTTTGATAAGGGTAAAGAAAAAATAAATCTGAACGAAAAAATGATTAAGATTTCCTGAAAGGAGGAAAGTTAATGGAGAAGAGATGTATTTGTATTGCTGGACATGCTAATTCCGGTAAGACTTCGTTAGGAGAAGCAATACTGTATAAGGTGAATTTTACAAACAGATTGGGTTCCATTGATAACGGAACTTCAATCTTAGATTATATGAAGTATGAAAAAGAAAGGAAATATTCCGTTAGCCTTTCTGTCGCAACCTTTGAATATGGCGATGTCAATGTTGATCTTATAGATACTCCCGGATATCTTGATTTTCAGGGAGAAATGATCTCAGGCTTAAGTGTTTGCGACTCGGTTGTGATAGTGGTGGATGGGTCTTCTGGACTTGGATTTACAACTGGTCAGGTTATTGAGCACGCTCATAACAGAGGCATACCCGCGCTATTCTATATAAGTAAGTTGGGAAAAGAAGGAATTAATTTCAAAGGTATATTGGAAGAAATTAAGGATGAAGTAAAAAACGGTTTGGTACCCCTTATTGTCCCGTTACTCAAGGGAGACAAGGCAATTGGCGTTGCTGATATCCTGCATTTAAAAGCATACTCCGCTGAAGGTGAAATTGAAATTCCTTCAGAATTCGAAAAAGAAATTAACCAGTATAAGGAATCTATGACTGAGTCAATCTCAGAAGTTGATGAAGAACTTATGGAAAAATTTGTAGAAGAAAAAGAAATCACTACCGAAGATTTGAAGAAAGGATTGCAAAGGGGTTTTCGGTCAGGAAAAATTTTCCCATTGGTAAGTGGTGATTCGGTTTCGCTTGTAGGTATTAATTGTCTTCTCCAATATATTAAGGATATATTTCCTTCCCCTGCTGACGCAAAACTTCCTCCCCAGATTAAATCAATTGATGGTCCGACGGTCGCTTTTTCTTTTAAAACAAAGTTCGAAACACATGTTGGAGAGTTAAATTTTATAAAAGTTTGGAGAGGAAAAATTACAGCAGGTGATACGCTTATGAATACTTCAAGTAATACTGAAGAAAAAATAAACCAACTGTTTGTATTAAAAGGAAATGAAAGGGAATCTGTAAACGAAATCAAAGCCGGTTCAATAGCCGCACTGGTAAAATTAAAAAATACTTCTTCCGGAGATACCCTGACGGATCCTTCTAATCCGGTTACATTAGATAAAATTGACTTCCCTAATCCTGTAGCTAAAATCGCAATTGAAGGTGAAAGTGAGAAAGACAACGACAAAATATCTAAAGGTCTTTCCAAGCTTAGAATATCCGATCACACTTTGAATTATAACTTTGATTCAGAGGCCAAACAACTCATTCTTAAAACAATGGGTGAACAACATATGCAGTTTATAAAATCATGGCTTGAAGATAATTTTGACGTTCACCTTATAGAAAGCAAACCCGGTGTTCATTACAGAGAAACTGTACAAAAGAAAACTGAAGCGCAAGCAAAATTCAAAAAGCAAACCGGCGGACGAGGCCAATACGGTGAAGTTTTTCTTAAAGTAGAACCTCTGGATAGGGGTGTGGGAGTGGAATTTGAAAATCAAATCAAAGGAGGAAGTATTCCCAGTAAATATGTGCCTTCAGTTGAAACAGGTGTCAAAGAAGCGTTAGCCTCTGGATCGCTTGCGGGATATCCCGTTATTGATTGTAAGGTTATCGTTTACGACGGATCCTATCATCCTGTCGATTCTTCCGATAACGCTTTTAGAAGAGCCGGTTCAATGGCTGTCAAAGATGCCCTTTTGAAGGCTTCACCTTTTCTATTGGAACCGATACTCAAGATTCAAGTTGTAATAACGGATGAATATACCGGTGATGTTATGGGAGATCTAAACTCTAAAAGGGGTAAAATTTTGGGTATAGATGCAAAAGGAAAGTTTCAAGTAATAAATGCTTATGTCCCAGAGAAAGAGATGTTCAAGTATTCGTCCAGACTGCGTTCTTTGACTCAAGGCACAGGGACTTATTCTGCTGAGTTTGCATTTTATGAAAGAATGCCTGAGGAAATTTCCAAAGAAATTATTGAGCAAAGAAAAAG
>CAZQNI010000301.1:0-2645 GCA_964594255.1 uncultured bacterium
AAAATCTTCCTTCTGCCTGTAAGTTTTTGATTCTGAAGAAAATGCTCTCGATTTTTAATAGCGGTCTGGAACTAAAAAGAACGCATCTGACGAACTTACCGGCAAGAGGCATTGTTAAGTTGAAAAGCACGAGCCTAGAGTTGACACCTTCTAGAGTAATTATTGCGAAGAATATAGCGGAAAAAGAAAAAGAATTACCTCTATCTGGTAAAATACCTTATGGATATTACACTATTGAAACAGAGGTGGTTTCTCCACCTGTAAAATTAAAGACAGAAGGTTGTGAATTTTTCGATCTTGATTGTCTTGAATTGCCTTTGAAGGTGGGAAGAAAAAAACTTGGTGATAGATTGGTTACCTTTGGGGCAGAAAACAGCAAGAAAATAAAGGATATATTTATTGACAATAAGATTCCCAGAGTCTTGAGGGATATTTACCCAATAGTTTGTGATAAAAAGGGTGTAATTTTGATTCCAGGAATTAAAAGAAGTAACAGAGCACCCGTTTTAGAAAAAACAGAAAAAATATTAAAAATTAGATATAATGAGGTGGCAAATGCCGGAGAAAAAAGATAAAAAAGAACAGCAGAGCAGAAATCAATTTTATAGAGTTATTTTAATCTGGGCTGCAGCTTTTGTAGCTTTGTACTTTTTAATTCAATACACTCAGATGGAGAAACCTGAAGAAGTAAGTTTTACTAAATTCTGGCAATTAGTTGAAGAGGATAAAATAAGTAAGGTAACTTTTTCAAATATGGATATAACTGCGGAAGTCAAGGGACAACAACAGTTAATAGAAACCCGTCTTCCATTTGAGGATGCCGAATTACCGAAAGAACTAATCAAAAGGGGCGTAGAAGTAAAAACCGAAACTAAAATAGATATATTGAAAATCGTAGGACAGTTTTTATTGCCCATTTTATTGATGGTTTTTTTATTGTTTTTTGTAATGAATAGAATTCGAGGGAGTGCAAATGAAGCTTTGAGTTTTGGACAAAGCAGAGCGAGAGAGATACGTTTTACATCTGTAGATATTACATTTGACAATGTAGCCGGTGTTGATGAAGCCAAGCAGGAATTACAGGAAATTGTTGAATTTCTCAAGAATCCTTCTAAATTCAAGAAATTAGGTGCTGAAATTCCGAAAGGCGTTTTACTCGTTGGTGCACCCGGTACGGGGAAAACTCTTCTTGCAAGAGCTGTTGCCGGTCAGGCGCGAGTTCCTTTTTATTCTATAAGCGGATCTGATTTTGTGGAAATGTTTGTGGGGGTCGGCGCTTCCAGGGTCAGAGATCTCTTCAGGAAAGCAAAAATAAATACTCCCTGTATAGTTTTTATTGATGAGATAGATGCTGTAGGTCGCTACAGGGGAGCCGGAATTGGTGGGGGACATGACGAGCGAGAACAAACGTTGAATGCTCTACTTGTGGAAATGGATGGTTTCGATCCCAATCAGGGCATTATAATCCTTTCCGCAACTAATAGGCCCGATATACTTGACCCTGCGTTACTTAGACCCGGACGTTTTGACCGAAGAGTGGTAGTTCCTATGCCGGATATGAAAGGTAGAGAGGCGATACTCAAGGTTCACACAAAAAAAATACCCCTGGCCGACGGGTTAGATTTGTCCGTGTTTGCCAAAACCACTCCCGGTTTTAGCGGAGCTGATATACAAAATTTATGTAATGAGGCAGCTTTAATTGCAGCCTCAAGAGGGAAAAGTAAAGTAGATGGCGAAGATTTCGATGAGGCGAAAGATAAAATTTTAATGGGAAGAGAAAGGAAATCGATGATACTCTCTGATGAAGAAAAGAGACTTATCGCTTATCATGAAGCAGGACATACTCTTGTTTCGCTTTTTACCGAGAAAAGTGACCCTATTCATAAAGTGACGATAATCCCCCGGGGCGCTTCGCTTGGACTCACTCAGCAATTGCCTCTTGATGATAAAAGAACCTATTCTAAGAAATATCTTGAAGCCAGATTGACCGTTTTACTCGGTGGAAGAGCGGCAGAAGAGTTAAAGTTTAAGACAGTAACAACCGGTGCCGGTAATGATCTTCAAAACGCAACTGAAATTGCAAGAAAGATGGTATGTGAATGGGGTATGAGTGATAGTGTTGGTTCTGTTACTCTTGAAAGGGACACCGACGGTATTTTTTTAGGTAAGCGTCTTGCTAAAGAAAGGGAATATTCTGAGGAAACTGCCCGTCAAGTGGATCTTGAAATTAAACAATTCGTGGAGAATGCTCATAATACGGCAAGGGATATAATTAAGAAGAATAAAACTAAATTAGATAAAATTGCAAACACTCTTCTTGAAAGAGAAGTTCTTACAGGAGAAGAAGTAAAAGAAATTATTTATGGATCAAAAAAGAATAGAAAAGGCAATAAGAGAAATAATTAAAGCTATTGGAGAAGATCCGGATAGAGAGGGTTTAAAGCGCACACCCGAGAGAGTGGCTAAGATGTACTCTGAATTATTTAAAGGTATAAATAAAAACCCGGAAAAGGCAATAAGAGTTTACGGTACACCGCATTATGACGAAATTATAATACTAAAAGACATATCTTTTTATTCCTTTTGCGAGCATCATCTTTTGCCTTTTTTTGGTAAAGTTCACATTGCTTATATACCTAAAGATG
>CAZQNI010000302.1:0-2645 GCA_964594255.1 uncultured bacterium
AATTCACGGAATTTGTGGATAAGCTGGATTATTATCCTCCTACGGAAGAGATTGAGGAATTCCTTTTGGTGGAGGAGGGCTCCGAGGAAGTGGGTGAACTTGATGAACTTTACAATGAAGCTAAAGAAATTATAATCGACCAGCAGACAGCTTCAGTATCCCTTTTGCAACGTAAATTGAAAATTGGATATGCCCGCGCAGGAAGATTAATCGACCAGTTGGAAAAAACAGGTGTTGTGGGAAAATTTAAGGGGTCTAAGCCAAGAGAAGTTTTAGTGAAAAGGGAGAGATAGAATGATATTTTTATTAATTTTTGTTTCTTCGATCTTAACGGAAGTCTCCGAAAAGCTTAGCGCAGTAAGTTCCCTTGAATGTGATTTTACAGAGGTTCTTCTTTTTCAGGGAGATACTTTAAATTTTAAGGGTGCCGTTTACGCGATAAAAGACAGAGCGAGAATAGACGTTTATGATCCTGAGAGAGAAGTTATGATTTTCAAAGGGGATTCTGTTTTTGTCTGGAGGGAGAAGACCGGTCAAATTTATCGCAGGGTAACTCCGATGATTTTTTACAGTGTTTTGTTTTCGCCTTCGTCTAATTACAAAGTAGATTCAACCAGCTCAAGCTGGATACATCTCTCACCCTTAAAAGAGGAACTCAATTACCCTATTTCTGTCCGTCTTAATAAAAATTTACTGCCGGAAAAGTTACGCTTTGTTCAGGAAACAGGAATGGGAATATTCACGTTTAAGTCGTATGAACTTGATAAGACATATTCTGAAAATTTCTTTTCTTTAGATTCTCTAAGGTAAATTCATAATGAGCTCCTCTCGAAATGATAAGCTTACATTCCTTAAACAAACCGCAAAGGAAGCGGGCAAAATACTCATGGGGTTTTTTCGAGGAAATTTTGAAATCGAAAATAAGGAAGGAAGTGAGCTTTTAACAACAGCAGACAAAAAATCAGAGGAGTTAATCATCTCCGAGTTAAGAAAAAAATATCCTGAAATAGGAATAATAGCGGAAGAAACAAAACCAGATAACTGGCAAGAAAAAGAAGCTTTTATTATCGACCCTCTGGATGGAACCAACAATTTCTCTTCGGGTATACCTATTTTTAGTATTTCTCTTGCTTATCAATCGGATGGAGATTTGAAAATTGGAGTTGTTTACGACCCTTTACATAAAGAATTATTTTATGCTGAGAAAGGGAAAAAAGCTTTCTTAAACGATTATATTATCTCGGTTTCTAAAAGAAACAAGCTCAGCGATTCGATTCTCGCAACCGGATTTCCTTATATAAAAAAAAGCGGAAAAGATTCAAATATACCGGAGTTTTCGGCACTTCTGATGAAGTCGAGAGGAGTGAGGCGTTTTGGTTCAGCAGCCCTCGATCTTTGTTATGTTGCCTGCGGACGGCTTGATGGTTACTGGGAAAAGAGCCTTAAGATATGGGATGTTTCCGCAGGAGGATTAATTGTAAGCGAGGCGGGCGGAAAAATCACGAATTTTTTTGATGGTAACTGGAATCATCTGTCTGATAATGTCATTGCCTCAAACGGGATAATCCATTCTGAAATACAGGAGGTAATAAATAAATTATGAGCAGACCTTCCTGGCATGAGTATTTCATGCAAATAACTGAACTTGTAAGCACGAGAGCAACTTGCCTCCGGAGAAAAGTCGGAGCGGTTATTGTTAGGGATAGACACATATTAACTACCGGATACAACGGACCACCTGAAAATATAGTACATTGCGAAGAAAGAGGAGGATGTCTTCGTGATGAGCTCAAAATTCCTTCCGGACAGAGAATGGAACTCTCAAGAGCAATACACGCCGAGCAAAATGCCATAATTCAGGCAGCTAAAATGGGAGTCTCAATAGAGGATTCGACGCTCTATGTGACAACCCATCCGTGTTTTACCTGTGCTAAAATGTTGATAAATGCGGGAGTAAAAGAAATTATTTACAAAGATGGTTATCCTGATGAATTTGCAAAGGAAATACTTGAAGAAGCAGGGGTCAGAGTTATCAGGTTCGATGAGCTTATAAAGCAAAGCAAAGAAGATGTGTAGTTGGGCGAGAAGTTTCTGCAGTAATGTTAGGTCTTAGGTATTGGGTTTTAGGTGTTAGATTGAAAATAACAAAAAAACTATATCTTCTCTGCGGATTATTTTTTTCTCTGATAGTATTTGATTTGAATCTTTATTCTCAAGATTTTGAAAAACTTTCATACGGTAAATTCATAGACGTGGATGTAAAGATAAGAACTTTTCTCGGAGATTTTTCTAGGAATTATTACGGAAACAAAGCGCCTTCAAAGCTTGATGTAATATGGAAAAAGTTTTTGGGTAGCGGTAAAACGGTTGTCTCACGTGATGAGGGAGCTGTAACATGGGCTGGATGCGGTTGGACAGGACAACCTCTTTTAGTGGAAGAAGACGGGGAATACTATTTGATACAGGGAGCATACGACCATAAATTAAAAAAGATTGATTTAATTACAGGTAAGACCATTTGGGAATATGAATATGATGATGTACTTAAAGGTACCGGTACGATCTGGTCTAACAAGTATGCCCGAAATTTCGGCAAAAGCCTTATAATTCTTCAGGGAAGCAGAAGGGGTGCAGAGAATTCTCTT
>CAZQNI010000303.1:0-2643 GCA_964594255.1 uncultured bacterium
TCTTGATGATATATTCAAATCCAATTTTGGCAACCCCGGGAAGTATAATTATTTTCCCACTTTTACTTTTTCCTACTTTTTGACCTTTTTTTCCGTTCCCGATTGTCAATACCGACATTTCTTTTCCGACCGATTCTTCTGCTTTTTCCTTCGTAATCTTGTTCTGAGTTGATATTAAAAGCTGTAAACGTTGCTTCTTTTCGGAATCTTTTATTTGATCTGTAAAGAGGGCGGCAAGGGTGCCTTCTCTTTTAGAATAAGCGAACATATAAGCCTGGTCGAAACGAATCATTTTAACTGTTTTTAAAGTTTGTTTGAAATCTTCTTCCGTTTCTCCCGGAAAACCGACGATAATGTCTGTGGTAAGAGTTAAATCAGGCATTAGAGAGCGGGCTTTTTTTATGAGATTTATATAATAGTCTTTAGTATATCTACGCATCATTTTTGCGAGTATTTTATCAGAGCCAGACTGTATGGGAAGATGAAGATATTTAGCGACAACAGGAGATTCAGCCATAACAGGGAATAAGTTATCCGGTAAATCGGCAGGGTGAGAGGTTAGAAAACTTAGAAGTTTCAATCCTTTAATTTCACCCACTTTCTCTAAAATCTCAGGGAAATTCACGCCTTTATATGAATAGTCATTAATGTTTTGACCCAGCAGAGTAATTTCATTGGCTCCTTCGTTGACAAGTTTTTCCGCCTCCCTTAAGATATCTTCAACAGGGCGGGATCTAAGGCGGTTTCTTAAGTAAGGAACAATACAATATGAACAAAAGTGATTGCAACCTCTTGTAATAGATAAATATACACTAGTTTTGCAAGGTGAAGTAAATATATCGGAGTATTGTTCGCAATAGTTTTCAGGTACATTTTTACCATTTTTTGTCTTAATAGCTTTTATAAGTGATTTATAAGCATCAGGAGGAACAATGAAGTCCACAACAGGATGATTTATAAGTTCCTTGTTATGTTTCGCTACACAACCAAGAACTGAGACTGAAACGTCAGGCTTTTCTTTTTTTAATCCTTTTAAGGAATTTAATCGTCCGAGAATCCTTTTTTCCGCATTTTCTCTTACGGCGCAGGTGTTAAAAAAAACAAAATCCGCCTCCTCTATAGTAGATACTTCTTTGAAGTTTTCTTTCAATAAGAGTGTCCTAACCATTTCGGAGTCGTACTTATTCATCTGGCATCCGTAAGTTCGAATATAAAATTTATTCTTTTGTTTCCCCATATACCAGGCCTTTTTCGAATTTCAAAATTTTTATAGGCACGATACCCTTTTTCTTGCCATTTTCAGGGAAGTGGACTTTTATGTAATTTGGGGTGATTCCGGTTAGCCATTTTTCACCTAAAGCACTATTCCCTTCGATTATTACTTCAAAAGTCTTTCCGAGATTCTCACTTACGAATTTTGCTCGTTGCAATTCGCCTAACTTTTTTAATCTGTAGGCTCTTTCTTTTCTTATGGAATCTTGAATCTCATTCGGATAAAGGTTTGCCAGAGTGTAAGGTCTCTCTGAGTACCTAAAAATGTGAAGATGACTAAAGGTTGCTGCTTTTATAAGATTCTCCGTATCCTCAAAATCTTCTTCGGTTTCTCCGGGGAAACCAACGATAAAGTCTCCCGCTAATCGAACGTCGGTTCTTATTTCTCTTAATTTTTTAGAAACCAGGAGTGTTGTCTCTCTTGTGTATTTTCTTTGCATCCTTTTCAATATTTTATTGCTTCCTGATTGCTGGGAAATATGTATATGAGGCATAAGATTTTCGTTTTCGAAGAGTTTGATAAATTCGTGATCTAAATGGTCCGGCTTAAGCGAAGTTAAACGAATTCTGGTATTAAAGCATAGAAGTTCCCTGAGAAGTTCTTTTAAGCCTTTATTTTTGTAATGATAGTTTCCGATATGAATGCCGCTTAGAACTACTTCTTCGTACCCTCTATCAATTAGTTTTTCGATACTTTCAATAATTTTATTTTCCGGAAGGGAGTAACTTTTTCCTCTTGCGTAAGGTACTATACAGTAAGCACAGAAGTTATTGCATCCGAACTGGATGGGAAGGTAGGGGCGAGCCCTGCTGCTTACGGATCCGAATTCTTCATCTATCAGGGTATCTTCATTGCATTCGTATCTTTCTTCGAATTCATGGGAGAAAAGTTTCGCCTGGCAGCCAAGAATTTTTACTTCTTTAGCATTTTTTTTTGCTTTTCTATACAGCTTTCTACTTTCCGAGCCTGCTCTCGCAGTAACCGCACAGGTGTTTATATAAGCAATGTCAGGGTTCTCGTCAATTGATACAACATCATTGCCTTCTTTAATATGTTTTTGTTTCAAACAATTGGTGTAAAACTGATTGATTTTACACCCTAATGTGTCAAAAGATACTTTCATATCAACAATTTAGATGAATAGAGTAACTTGTCAATGGATGTTTTGCAAACATCAGTCATCGGTCATTAGTCCAGAGTCGTTAGTCAAAAAAAATACAAACTAAAACTATTAAAATTAACAACAAATGGCACAAATATTACGGATATTTTTCTTTTTTTTAACTAAAACCTAAAACCCAATACCTGAAACCTAGCTTTACTCTTCTTCGGTTTTTACGGATTTCTTCTTTTCCGGTTTCTTTTTTTTG
>CAZQNI010000304.1:0-2641 GCA_964594255.1 uncultured bacterium
ATGATGAGCCAAACATGGGCGGAAGATACCTCCGTGTTCCGGAACACGTATTGGCCGGTTGGAATTATCGTACACAACAAACAGACCCGCAGCACCCAACAAACCAACAGTATTATGGCTTCGATTATTTTCCCCGTTATAATCCTCTAACAGGCGATAATGGTTATGATTACACAAGAAATGCCAATTCATTCGGAGGGAAAAAACACTTTCTTGCCGATTTCATAACACACGATGCTTATCCGATCGAATATAAAGAACACGTATCTTTAGATTACTCTGACCGTGGCGTAATCGATCTGTGGCTTGAGAACCTGGAAAACTTTACCTGGAATTCTGGTGAACTCATACCTTTAGGTACGTTTGTTGAAACTCAAAACGTTACCTCTTACCAGCGTATGTCCGGAACAAGTTATCTAACAGATTGGGACGCAGGCCCCACACCCGGCGATATACGCACTCAAATGTGGGGAGCTGTCGTTCACGGTATGAAATTCGTTGGTTACTTCCAATTCTTTGCTCCGACACCTGCCGACAATATAAGTGCAATGGCAGAATTTAAAGAAGCAGTTACAGCCCTAACTCCCGTGATACTATCCGAACCCTCATCGAGAGTTGTTACTCACAATGCCACAACGCGCGGCAACCGTGTAGATATTATGGTTCGCGAAAACGATTCAGATGTTTATGTGTTTGCAGTGCGCGTCAGCGAACCGGAAAGCGAATGGAGCGAAGTTTATGAGCCGGAAACAATAGATTTCCAATTAAACACAGACTTAAGCGCTTCTACTGCTCATGATGAATTGGAAAAATACCGCTGGAATTACATGTTAATTAATGCTTCAGAAGGACAAACGGAATTTAATTTTACAGTGCCGGAAGGAAATATAGAACCCGGCAATTTTATAGTAAGTGCTGTGATTGATCCGGTAGAGGCAGGAAATCCCGATTCTCTTTATGACAGGTGGACGGGAAAAGGATATCCCACAGCTTTAGATATGCAAGGAAACCTAAAATACGGATATGACGACAGCGTAGGAAATGTAACAGCTCTCTATTCCTGGGAAGGAGTAACAGGTACTGTCAATTACGAAACAGGAGAGGTTTCTTTGACCTATGATGAAGGAATCCCGGCAGGAGGAGGTTTTGTTCAGGTAGCTTATGCTCCCGGAGAAAGAGAAGCGCGTGCAATATCAATGAGCAGCGGTGTTATAACTGAGAACCTTGAACGAAACGCAGTTAGAATTTACCGCATTCCCAAAAACGGCGGCGGGTTGGATGAAAATAAGTTTTCATTGCAGCCCAACTACCCCAACCCCTTCACAGAAAAAACAGCTATCAGCTATCAGCTTACGGCTGACGGCCATGTAAAACTGACAATTTATGACCTCCTCGGCAGACAAATAAAAACATTAGTCGACGAATATCAATCAGCAGGACTTCAAAGTGTAAAATGGGACGGAACAGACTCAAAAGGGGCAAGAGTCCCAAGCGGCACGTATTTCTATCAGATAAGAGGGGAAGATGGAAATGCAAGTGCGAAGAAGATGATATTTTTGAGGTGATTAGGACGTGGATTCACAGGATTTTTACGTACCTTACAACCCAAATTAACCCTTGACTTATATACAATATTGTATATATTTTTGTATATAAATATAAAAGGGAGGTGATCATGAAGAGCGTTACAGTAAGAATAAGCGAAGAGGAAAGAAAAGCACTAAAGGGTTTATCTGAGCAGTTAGGTATCAGTATGACAGAGGTTTTGAACAGGGCGGTAGAAAAATACAGAAAAGAAATATTTTTAAAAGAAGCAAACAGGGCTTATACCAGACTTAAGGAAAACCCGGACGCATGGAAAGAAGAACTTAAGGAAAGAAAAGAGTGGGATAATACTCTATCCGACGGACTGGAGAAATAACAGTGAAAAATCCATCAAGAGGCGAAATATGGCTCGTCAATTTAAATCCAACAAAAGGACACGAACAGGCAGGGAAAAGACCTGCTCTTATTATTTCAGTCGATACATTCAATCATGGCCCGGCAGATTTAATTGTAGTTTTACCCATTACAAGCAAATATAGAGGCATACCCTTTCACGTAAAAGTAAAACCACCAGAGGGAAACCTCGATAAAGAAAGTTTTATAAAATGTGAAGATGTACGATCTATATCTAAAATAAGATTAGAAAAACTCATTGGAGAAGTCTTCAATAACACCCTCAAAAAAGTAGAAGATAGATTAAAAATTCTTCTGGATCTATAAAAAAAATGAAGATTAACATATAAAAAGAGGTATAAAAATATGCGTTTTAAATACTTGTTTACAATATTAGCGCTCTTTATCTCAATAAAAGGAATACCGCAGGATATCGTTCCTCAGAGCAGAAGAATAGACTGGCAGCCGGGTATTCCGGGTGGAATTCCAAACTATCCTGTAGGCGTAAACTTAGAAGATTATGGTGCTGTGGGAGATGGAATAACCGATGATACCGAAGCCTTAAAAGCTGCAATTTCGGCATGCCCCGAAAGCACTGCGGTATTTATTCCCGCAGGAACCTATCTGATTACTGATAGGATAGATATTAGAAAATCTATCGTTCTTCGCGGTGCCGGTCCCGATCAAACATTCCTTAAATTCG
>CAZQNI010000305.1:0-2630 GCA_964594255.1 uncultured bacterium
TCTCTTGACTAAATCCACACAGCATATTAAATTTGCTATGCGACTATTCGGGTTGGCTGTCGTACTCTTTGTGCGGCAGCTCCCAGTTTATGTATTCAGGAGGTGGTTGTTAAACGTCCTTCGGGCTTAGTATAAGATTTATACTTTCCCAGCAGATAACCAACCACCTTCTGCGTTTAGTCAAGTTATCAGAAGAATATTACCACCGCCTGAATAATCAAGATCTCTTCTCATTATAAACGTCCTATTATCTTTGTGTCTTAGTGTCTTTGTGTGAGATTATTTTTTTGGATGGGGGAGGGGTTTTAAACGACAAAAAATCTCTGTGTGCTTCTCTGTGTGTTTTTTGTTTTTCTCTGTGCTCTCTGTGGTTTAATTGTTTTCTGGATTGGGGAGGGCTTTAAACAACATTACCCTTTTTTCTTTGTGTCTTGGTGGCTTTGTGGCAATAAACATATCAAAACGGGAAATTACAAATGAAATTTAAAAATCTTTCTTATTAGAAAAAATACTGAAACAATGACTTACTAACTATTAAAAGGGTTTGACAAAACAATAAAAACTTTTATAATAAAAAAAAGGAGATGCTATGAAAAGATTTTTATTATTATTTTTGTTGTTTATGTCTCTTACATTGGTAGGTGATCGCTATAAATGGGGGTTTATCGATAAGACCGGTAAATATGTGATTTCACCGCAATTTGATGATGTCGGAGATTTTTTCGAGGGTCTCGCGCCGGTAAAGATAGGCAAAAAAGAAGGTTATATCGATAAGACTGGCAAAGTAGTGATTGAACCGCAATTTGATATGGCTTTTATGTTTTCCGAAGGTTTGGCGCCGGTGGAGATACAAGGCAAATGGGGATATATCGACAAGACGGGGAAGATAGTTATTGAACCCCAATTTCGTTACTGCGGATATTTCTCCGAAGGTTTGGCGGCGGTATGGGTACCTGATAGTATCTACCCCAAATACGGATATATAAACAGGACCGGTAAGATAGTAATCGAACCGCAATTTGAGGAAGCATACAAGTTTTCCGAGGGCTTAGCGAAGGTAAAAGCATTCGCATTCGATAAATGGGGATACATCGACAAGACGGGTAAGATAGTAATCGAACCGCAATTCGATATTGCTGGAGATTTCTCCGAGGGATTGGCGGTTGTAGATGCAGGCGTTTTGTTAAACCATAAATGGGGTATTATCGATAAGAGGGGTAAATTTGTAATCGAACCTCAATTTGATGTTGCCGAGAATTTTAACGAGGGGGTGGCGGCGGTGATGAAGGGTGAGAAATGGGGATACATAAAGATCCTCGACTTCTTTTTCTTTAAGAGAGTCAAGTGGGTCATTGAACCGCAGTTTGATCATACCTGGCATTTTTCCGAAGGGGTGGCAGCGGTAAAGAAAGAAGGCAAATACGGCTACATAAAAGTCCGCAGGCGCTTTTTCTTTAACAAAGTTGAGTGGGTCATTGAACCGCAATTTGATTGGGCCGGGAAATTTTCCGGGGGGCTGGCGCGGGTAAGGATAAAAAATTAAATTCGGCGTAGGTAGCGCTTGCTCAATCGGTCAAAGAATTTAATGCCTTAGTGTACTTGTGGCAGCATGAGTATCAAAAAGCAACGAAGATATATCCGCCGATGTCGAAACCATCTTCATTCCTTATCCCGTACATGTAATTGACTTCTGTGTTTATGCCGACTTTTAAGTTGTTTCTTATATCATATCCTAAATCGGCTCCGATAAAGTAATTTTCGGCACTGTTAATGTATCCGTATAAATCGGCACTTATTAATTCGGAGAATCTGGTGCTTAATCCGACTCTGAAGACGTAATTATAATTATAATCGGATTCTAAAGGATATTCAAATTCAAAAAATAATTTGCTATGGCTTGCTTTTATGCCTACAAAGTTCGAGGCATTGTTTAAATAATGGGAATAAATCAGTGATAACGGAAGATTATTTGTTGATTGACCGAATTCTACTCTGTAATACGTATCGGTTGAAGCGTATTCGCGCAGGTATTGTAAAGATTGACAGTATAAATATGCTATTCCTGTTTTATTTAATAGATTTCCCTTAATATACAGGTCATAAATTGGCAGAAAGTAAACAAACTCGGGATAAATTTTATCATCGAACCAGAGTACTCCGGCTTGAATAGGATATTTTTCATATAGAACTTTTGCGTTAAAATCTATAGAAGTTTCGAACTGTAGATTAAACTTAAAAGGACTGTATTTAAAGTCTATATCGGCAACTCCTATGAGTGTATCGGAAAATACACCGAAAAAATCAAAATCAATTAAATCGTGAATATTTCCTATGGCAAATTTGTAAAACGGTTTGGATGTATTTTTACCGAATAACGCTGCGTTAATATAAAAATTTTGAAGTGAAGTTCTTGAAAAGATTTGTATCGATGAATCCTGCGAAATCGAGTTAATGATGGAGTTTAATCCAACTTCTAAAGGTTGAAAGTTTTCTCTTGCGTAACCAAGCAAATAACCCCCTATGTATGTCCCGGCGGTTGCTTCTAATCTGCATCCTATATTTCTTTTGATTGTTTTTTTATCCAGTACTTTAAATATTGGCAGTCCTTTTTTCATGTTTTTAAATGAAGG
>CAZQNI010000306.1:0-2630 GCA_964594255.1 uncultured bacterium
GATGCTGTTGCAAGTATGGATATTAATAATGTATTTTATTTTGTTTCGACAAGAGACTATCCGGATGTGTTTGAAAATTATCAGACCGGAGAATTCGATAATGGTGTGGTAACGGATGTTAAATGCTTACTGGGAGATTTTTATATTCGCAGACCGGGATGGTTGATAATGGATGCAGAGATAAATAAAGAAGGTGATTTGCTGTATTATGTAAATGCAAAATTTCCCGGCGACCCCTTACCCCAGGAGGCGCGGCTAGGAATAGCAGAAAAACAGGATTCAACATTTGAGAAACTTAGTTCATCGGATGATATACTCGATTATGTAAATAACTCTGATTACCTTGTTTATGCTCCATGTATTTCAACGGACGGAAACGAACTGTATTTTACAAGAATAAAAAAAGGAACATTCGTAGCAGAAATATGTGTTTCTGTCAGGTCGGATACTGTCCTAACTTTTAGCATGCCTCAGGTTATAGAGATACAGGGAACTTCGGTAGAGGCTCCGAGTTTAACAAATAACGGAGGAAGGTTGTATTATCATAAGAAACTGAGCAATGATAAATATCATATATTTACAATGAAAAGAGAATAAATAGTATGTATAAATTTCTGTATTTTTAAGAAGAAAGGAGGTATGTAATAAAAATGAATTCAGAACGATTAAAAAATAATATAAAAACCGTTTCTCTTTACCTTTTAGTGGTAAGTTTTTCAATCGGATTTTTCTCGTGTAAGAAATGCGGTTTGCTTGAATCTGAAATATTCTGGACGGAAGACAACTCACCTGAGGTGATAGGAAGAATGGTCATTGATGATTTGTTTACAAGAAATGATTTTATGATGTATGTGACTGATTTCTGGACTGGTGTTCATTACGCGGAAGCCTGTACCGGTTTTGGAGCAGCACGGTTAGCCGGTTTATTAAACGATTCGGATATCATTGATAGATTATCTGACCGTTACATGCGGGTAATAGAAGATAGTCTGCACCTGGGCTCATGCCATGTGGATGCAAATGTTTACGGGATACTGCCGTTAGAGTTGTACATGCAGAACGGAGAAGAAAAATTTTTGAAACAGGGGCTTGAATTGGCTGATGGACAATGGGAGGATACTTTAGGTGATGGTTTGACGAGTCAGGTAAGATATTGGATCGATGATTTATGGATGATTGGCAGTTTGCAAGTTCAGGCATACAGAGCTACAGGTAATGAGATATATCTCGAAAGAGCGGCGACGGTTATGGATTCTTACCTTAAAAAGTTACAGCGTTCAAATGGTTTGTTTTATCATGGAGAAAATTCTCCTTTTTTCTGGGGGAGAGGGAATGGTTGGGCTGCGGCAGGATTGGCAGAATTGTTATCCGAACTTCCCGATAGTAGTCCATTTTATACATCGATTTTGGAAGGGTATAGAAAGATGATGGATGCATTACTCGAATATCAAGCAGAGGACGGCATGTGGAGACAGTTGATAGATAAAGAGGAATCGTGGAAAGAAACTTCATCTACAGCAATGTTTGGTTACGCGATAACTGTGGGAGTTAAAAAAGGACTTTTACCTAAAGATGAGTTTATTCCGGTTTATCAAAAGGCGTGGAAAGCGTTGGTAGAATATATCAATGAAGACGGAAAAGTGACCGACGTTTGTGCCGGTACTGGAAAAGGCGATAATATAGATTATTATCTTAATCGTCCCCGCAACACAGGGGATTTACACGGACAGGCTCCCATCTTATGGTTTGCTTATAGTTTGTTGGCAAGATATTAAGGACGCTTCGCGTTAGTAAATTAGTTAATTGGGTAATTGGTAAATTAGTATAAAAATTTTTGTGTGATTAGTTCTTCCTATATATTTTTTTGACTCATGACTCACGACTCTTTTGTGTTATTTCGTTGCTAACGAATAGAGTAGTGCGGTGCCCAGGGGGAGAGCTTTTTCATCGATATTAAATTGGGCAGTATGAAGCTTGGAATGGATACCTTTTTTCTTGTTCGCTCCGCCCATGAAGACAAAAGTGCCGGGAATTTCCTCTAAGTAATAAGCAAAATCTTCTCCGCCCATAATCGGACTTTCCATGAATTCTATATTTTTAAAGAGTCCTTTTGCGATTTTTACTAACTTTTCCGTTTTTGCAGGATCGTTTTTCAATATCGGATATCCTCTTTGATAGGCAAGTTCATAATCTATATTGTAAGAGACCTTAAGAGCTTTAAGGATATTTCCTATCCATTCGGGAGCTTTCTGCCATAATTCTTTTTCAATAGTGCGTACAGTGCCTTCCATTTTAACTTCTTCGGGAATTATATTGAATGCTGTTCCGCCGTGTATTGTACAAATGGAAATAACAAAAGGTTTTCCGGGATTTGCCTTCCTGGATACAAGTCCTTGGATTTGATTTATAAATAAAGAAGAAGCATAAATCGGGTCTACTGCCTTGTGTGGTTCTGCTGCATGAGCGCCCTTGCCTTTTATTATGATTTCCATTTCATCGGCAGCTGCCAGCATTACTCCGGATTTTAATGTTAGAGTTCCTACTTCCGATTCGGGATTTATGTGAATTGCATAAATCTCAGAAATGCCTTTTAAAACACCTTGGGAAATCATTCCTTTTGCTCCTCCGGG
>CAZQNI010000307.1:0-2628 GCA_964594255.1 uncultured bacterium
TAAACATAACTAATCTTGTGGATGTCGCGTTGACAATTCTTGTGGTCTTTATTATCACCGCTCCGATGATGACACCTGGAATAGATGTTGATTTACCCCGAACCGATGCCTCATTACCACATGATGAAGAGGGAATTACAGTAACAATTAAAGGTAATAAGGCGTTATTCATCGAAGACGAGAAAATCGACACGCAAAAGTTTGAGTCGAGATTAAAGGATATCTTGACGAGTAAACCACCAGGTATAACCGTTTATCTTCGCTCTGACAAGAACATCGATTATGGTTTTGTGGTTGAGGTTGTAGGCAAAATGAGAAAAGCAGGTGTAAAGGAACTGGGGCTGGTTGCCGAATTTTCTCCTTGAAAATGAATCGTTTTTATTTGTTTTCATTTTTGCTTCATACCGCACTGTTTTCTACTCTTGGAATTACCACAAGAGGTAGTTTCAAGAAAATACCCAAAATCGAAGTTTACAAGGTAAGTATCGCGCCACTTCCACAGCCGAGAATTTCGGGGAAAGCAATCAATAGACCCGAGGCTAAGGTGAAGAAGAGTGTAGAAAAATCAGTACCGAACAAAAAAAAGAAAAATAAGAGCTCCTCGTGGAAAAAATTGCCCGACGGTCTACCCGATATCAGGCCAGAGATTTATACGGGCAGCGGCAGAGGATTCAATTACTCGTATTACTTGAATATTCTCTTGAATAAAATCGGTCAAAATTGGAACAATCCGTATAGAAACAAAGATGTGATTTTGAAAAGTATCGTATATTTTGAGGTCAAAGAGGATGGTTTAATCACAAATATTCGTATCGAAGACGATTCCGGCGATGAGGTTTATAATGAATCAGCACTTCGGGCTGTAGCTCTCACAAAAAAATTACCGCCTTTACCTCAGGAATTTTCTGATGACTATTTAAAGGTTCATTTGGAATTTTTAACTGCCCGATGAGAAATTTTTTACCAGCCAAAAAACTTACTTTTTTAAAAGTACTCGTTTTTCTTGCTGTACCTTCGATGGTTTTCGGCCAGGACGTTTTTCTGCGCCTTACCGACTACGCAGGAGGTAAAATCAATCTGGTGATTGATTCTCTTGATATTCAGGGTACTCCTAAATTTATAAGATATGTAAGGACCGTTGATAGGATAATAAAATATGACCTTGATTATTCGCTGTATTTTGAGCTTTATTCTGATACTGTTGTTTTTGCCGGAGATGCCGCGAAAAGCGGCGTATTGCTTAAAATATCGGTTGTGGAGCCGAATTTGATGGTTGTCTTGCAGGATTTTCAGTCTAAAGAAAAGATCGGTGAATTTAATTTTTTACTTTCCGGTAACTTAAGGGACTTAGCCCATGAAATTTCGGACTATATTATAGATATGCTTACGGGAGAGAAAGGCATTACTTCAACAAAAATTGTTTTTTCTTACCTGAAGAATTCGAAAAAGGAATTAGCTTTAGTTGACTATGACGGTTACAACTTTAAGCCGCTTACAAAGAATGGGAATTTCAATCTTTTTCCCTGTTGGGGTTCAAGCGGTAAAAGAATATTGTATTCGAACTATGGTAGTGACCGTTTACTTCTCAATCTCTTCGATCTTACGACAGAAAATTCCAGGGCGATTTTTTCTTACCAGGGGTTAAATTTTGCTCCGGATTACTCTCCGGATGGTACGAAAATTGCCCTTACCATGTCCAAAGATGGTAATTCCGAGATTTACCTCTTAGACCTGGAAAAAAAGAAATTAAACCGTCTTACTCACAACTGGGCTGTTGACTGTTCTCCTGTTTTTTCTCCAAATGGTCGGGAAATTGCCTTTGTCTCCGATCGCAGCGGTATGCCACAGATTTATATTATGGATATTCATGGCGGTAATCTCCGGAGATTAACTTTTCATGGAGATTATAATACCTCACCGGCCTGGTCGCCAAAGGGAAGTCTGATTGCGTATGTTTCACGTCAATCTGATTATTCACAGCAGATCTGTGTGACCGATCCGAGTGATTTTGAGCCAATCCAATTAACCTTTTACGGCAATAACGAAGAACCATCCTGGTCTCCTGATGGATTACATATAGTGTTTATCTCCAACCGAACTTACCGGTACGAACTGTGGACAATGAATTGGGATGGCACAAGACAGCGAAAACTGACTCGTAATCTTATAACCTTTGCTCCCGATTGGTCACCATATCTTGAATAAAAGATACCTGGGTTAGTTCTTTATAAATAGTGGTTGTCTTTTTCATATAATTTAGTTCTGCATGAAAATTAAATATTAAAATTTAAAAAGCAAAATGACATATGAAAATGCAAAAACTAAAAAAGATAGGACACAGATTTACGCAGATTAAAAAGGATTTTTTATTTGTTGTTTTTTATTCATTTTTGAACTTTGCTTTGTGATTTTACTTTTTGATATTTGATTTTTGCATTTTAGCGATTTTGCAGCTATATGGTACTATTTCTATTTTTCTAGGGTAAAAATAAAAACCCCTACTCAAATTAGAGTAGGGGTTTTTTATCTTTAAACTATAACCGTTTTAATATATGTTAATCGTGGCTGAAAGCTTCAAAGATCTAAGCCAATCTGTCGATAATAACTCAACACCGCCCAGATCAAACA
>CAZQNI010000308.1:0-2616 GCA_964594255.1 uncultured bacterium
CCCTATATTCTAATGGAAGAAAAAGCAGGTAAAATTCCGGTAGGAAGTGAAGGGCTTATCTTTTTGCCCTATCTTACGGGAGAAAGGGCTCCGTACGCGGATCCTAATGCGAGAGGAGTATTTTTTGGTTTGAGTCTCCGACATACCGAAGGAGATTTTGTTCGTTCGGTATTGGAGGGTGTCGCTTTTGGTCTGCGCGATTCTCTGGAAATAATAAGAAACCAAAATATAACTATAGAAGAAATTAGAGGATCGGGCGGTGGCGCGAAATCGCCATTCTGGCTGCAAATTCAGGCTGATATAAACAATGCTACAATGACTACGATAAATGTGACAGATGGAGGGGCATTAGGAGTTGCTTTGCTGGCAGGCGAAGGTACAGGTGTATATTCGAATCTCGAAGATGCTTGTGATGCGATAATAAAAGTGAAAAGTTCTACCGAGCCTAATAAAGAGAATGTTAAGAAATACGACGAATATTATGCTATTTATCGTTCACTATATCCTGCTCTTAAAGACAGATTTTTGAATTTAAGTAAAATAGTCGAGAAGCATGCTTGAATTTTAGGAAGATATTTAAGTTTCGGGAAGCAGGCATACTATTTGCTCTTTTATTCATATGGGTAGTTACTGCTATACTCAATCCCCGTTTTCTTTCCTCTTATAATCTTCAACTCCTTTCAAGACAAATAGCTGTTTTCGGTCTCATTGCGATTGGAGAGACTTTTGTGATTCTTACCGAAGGAATAGATCTTTCTCCGGGGTCCGTAATTGTTTTAACTTCGGTACTTGTAGCTTCCTTCATATCAAGTGGTATGGGAGTGCCATGCGCGATCGTTTTAACGCTATTAGTAGCTGTAGTGATTGGTTTGTGGCATGGGATACTTATCACCAAGTTAAAAGTTCCTCCCTTTATTATAACTCTGGGGACTTTTGCTATGGGAAGGGGACTTGCTACTGTAATAACCAGAGGACAGCCGGTTTTGAATCTTCCCGGTTCTTTTTCTTTTATCTGGCACGGAATGTTCTTTAAATTTCTGCCTTTTCCGGTATTAATTCTCATAATTGTTTCAGGTTGCTCGATATTTCTACTGAGTAGAACAATATACGGAAGGCATATTTATGCGGTTGGTGGAAATATAACCGCGGCAAGACTTTCGGGAATCAATGTTGATAGTACTAGAATTCTTACTTATGTTTTGTCTGCGGTTATGGCCGGAATTGTAGGTATCTTAATTACCTCGAGACTGGGGCAGGGTAATCCAAATGTGGGTGTAACCTATGAAATGTATGCTATAGCAGCTTCCGTTATAGGCGGAACCAGCTTATTTGGAGGAGTGGGTACCATAATCGGCGCTTTAATCGGGGCGGGGATTTTAACGGCAGTATGGAATTCTCTTGTGTTACTTCAGGTATCTTCATACTGGCATCAGGTAATTCTCGGTATGATAATTGTGGTAGCTGTAACGGTTGACGTTTTACGTGAAAAAACAAAAAGCAAAGGAGGTTAAAATGAATAGGATTTTAAAAGTTTTGTTTTTTATTTTAACTGTTATTATCGTCTTTAACTTCTCTTCGGGCTGCGGAAAAACAGAAATTCATTATGGCGTATTGGGTAAATGCGTCGGACCTTACTGGGAAGTTGTAAAGAAGGGCGCAGAAGACGCCAGTAAGGAATTAGGCGTAAAAGTTACGGTTTTTATGCCTCAGAAAGAAGATATCCCGCAGCAGATAGAAACAGTCGAAACATGGATCTCTATGGGGTTTAAAGGTATGGCTGTTGCCCCTTCTGATCCTGAAGCGCTTGTTTCGCCCATTAATTCAGCTATGGAAAAGGATATTCCTATTCTTACAATAGATACGGATTCTCCCAATTCAAAGAGGTTGTGCTATATTGGTACTGATAACTATACTGCAGGTATGGCGGCAGGTAAGGAAATGACAGAAATTCTTAATGGCAAAGGTAAGGTTGCAATAGCAACCGGTTCTCTTACCGCCATGAATTCGCTTGAAAGAATGAGAGGGTTCGAAGACGCAATTAAAGAGTATCCCGAGATAGAAATCATAAAACCCATTCTTTGTGATAATGAAGAAACTCCAAGAGCTGTTGAGCTCGCGGAGACAGCATTGCTTAACCATCCGGATTTGGACGCTTTCTTTGGTGTTTATGTGTTCAACGGGCCTTCTGCTGCAAAAGCAGTAGAAGCGGCAGGTAAGAAGGGCGAGGTTCATATAGTTTCGTTTGATGTAACAGACGAGCATCTTTATTTAATAGATGAAGGATTAATAGATGCCACGATTGCTCAAAAGCAGTATTTGATGGGGTATGAGGGAGTGAAAATTATTCATCAAATAAATGAAAAAGGGTTGGAAGCGGTTCTTGATTCTCTTCCTGAAAATGAAGAGGGAGATTATATTATCGATACCGGAGTAGATGTAGTAAGTAAGGAAAATCTTGAAGAATATCTTAAACTAATGGATAAGTGGGGTATTGCACATACTTTCAAGCTGTGAATAAAGAAATTCTTCTCCGAATGGAGAAAATTGTAAAAACTTTTCCGGGTGTGAAAGCGCTGGATGAGGTTGACCTTGAAGTTTATAAGGGTGAGGTGCTTG
>CAZQNI010000309.1:0-2608 GCA_964594255.1 uncultured bacterium
CAATACATAGTCTTAATACGGGAGTAGATTATTATTTTAGTGTTGAGGCGTTTGATGGTGGTACAGATTATTATTACTCTGTCGGTGAATTTCGATCTTTTAAATCAGGGGATTGGGACGATGTTAATACTTGGGAGCAATATGACGGTTCGGCATGGATTAATCCTGTAGCTAGTATTCCGACTCTATCCGACGGAGTAATAACTATTCTTACTGGAGATACGGTGGCTGTAACGACAGCGGATTCGATAGATCAAGTCATTATTTCGTCTGGCGGTTATTTGGTGATTAATCCTGGTATTACATTGTTGGTTAAAGATGGAATTGGAACGGATTTGGCAGTCAATGGAACTTTAATAAATTCTGGCTCTATCACACAGGAAATATCTGTGACAATAAGTTTTTTAGACGGCAGTCGATATGTGCATGGGCAGAACGGTGGCTCAATCCCAGTGTTGATGTGGGGAAAGGGATCGACTTGTGAAGTCAGCAGTGTTACGAGTGACTTGCCATCAGGTTTAGGACAGAATTTTTACCATTTCACGTGGAATTGTTCGGGGCAGGCATTGGATGTAAGTATGGGATGGAATGGAGATACGATAGGAGGAAATATAAATATACAGAATACAGGAACAGGTGTATGGCAATTATGTAATCCAACTGCAGGCACACCAGTAGTTATAAATATTAATGGCGATTTTAATCAGACATCGGGGATATTTGCTACGCATATGTCGAATGAAGGAGGGACATCTGTTACTATAAACCAAGGTGGTAGTATGAACATAACAGGAAGTCAGTTTAATATAAGCGGAGGAACACAAGGAGGGACAGGTACTACGGTATGGAATCTAACCAATGGTAATTTTTCTATTTCAGATGCAAGTATACAGAGCGGCACGACAACGCCGTCAGGAGCGGGATTTGTATTTAAGAAGGCAGGGACACAGAATTTGAATATAGGGTCAGGTAATACGATAGGGGCATTACCGATAGAGGTAAGCAGTGGGACGACATTGAATATTGGGACAAGTGAATTGACGGGTAATGGTCACTTTATTCTAAATTCAGGAGCTACATTAGAGACAGCACACGCCAATGGAATAGACGGTAGTATACAGATAGGTGACACGAGCATATTAAGCAAGTCAGCAAATTATACATATAATGGGAGTGTAGCCCAGGTAACGGGTAGCTTTTTACCAGATACGGTGAATAACCTGACATTGAATAACAGTATGGGATTGACGCTGTCACAGGATGTAGTTGTAAATGGAGTGATGGAGATGAAGGGGGGATTGATACAAGCAGGAAGTGGGGCATTGAGCTATGGTGAGGATGGGGTTTTGAAATATTCGGGTAGTAGTGCTCAGACGACAGGAGAGATAGAATTTCTGGCTGTAGAGGGTCCAAAGGATTTATTAATTTCGAATACATCAGGAGTAACATTGCACGCATCGAGGCAGATAAGAGGTAATTTGAATTTAGAAGGTAAGTTAGTGTTAGAAGCAAATACATTGACAGCGGGGGCAGTAACAACGGCGTCAGTGACTAAGATGTTTGTAAACACAGACGGAGGAGGAAAGTTGAGGGTGCCGGTGGGTAATTCTACAGAGGTATTATATCCTATAGGAGCCAGTGGCAGGTTTTCATATTGTCCTGTATGGATAACGAATAATGGAGACAGTGATACGATAACGGTAGGAGCAGTCATGGATACGGTGTATGCATCTACGAAGCCACGTATTAAGTTAAAGTGGAGTATAGAGGGTAGTGGTGGCAGTGGAGATTATGCAATGAAGTTTGGATGGACTCCGACTTCACTACATGAGAACAGTTTATTTATGACAAGCAGAGAGGATAATGCGAGGATATTTTTGATAGGGGAAACTGATACAGTAGAGGCAGGTAGTGGAGATTACGAGTTTAATTTTTCAATAAGGCCTTATACTGTCAAGCGTGGAGGGATAAGTGAGTTAGGTACATTTGCGGTAGGGAGGTTTGATTCAGCATGGACGGGAGTAGCAGAAGAGATGCCGAGAAGTTATCGTTTGATGCAGAATTATCCTAATCCGTTTAACCGGGTGACAGTGATAAGATATGAATTGCCGAGGGAAGAAGAGGTAGAGTTAGTTATCTATAATTTACTTGGGCAAGAGATATCAGTATTGGATAGTGGTAAAAAGGAAGCAGGTTATTATAAAGTGGAGTGGAAGGCATCGAATTTGCCAGCAGGTCTATATTTCTACAGATTGAAAGCTGGCTCTTTCACCGATACAAAAAAATTGTTATTTGTTAAATGATATATCACAACAATAGTAGGAGGAAAAAATGAAAAAATTATTCGTATTGTTGAGTTTTTATTTCATAATGGGGAATTACGGATACGGACAATCTCCATCGTTTCAAACTTATATGAATCCAGTTATTCCCGGAGACCACCCGGACTGCACTTTAACAAAAATAGGCGATGATTTTTATACAACGGGTTCATCTTTCAATGTAACACCGGTTATTTTTCATTCAACCGATTTGGTTCATTGGAAAGCAATCGCCCAACCTGTAAAAGCATCGTGGTCAAATTACGGTGACTCACCCGGAGGCGGAT
>CAZQNI010000310.1:0-2600 GCA_964594255.1 uncultured bacterium
CGGCAGAATCCCATCCTTTTATATCGGCTTCAGGCTGTTCTTCGGCAATACCTTTTTTTCTTGCTTTTTTTAAGGCTTCTTCATAGGAAAGACCAATTTCCATCTTGGTTAGAATGTAATTAGCAGTTCCGTTCATTATTCCCCTGACTTCTTTTATTTCAATACCCTTAAAGGTAGATTCGGCAAGACTTATCACAGGAGTTCCGGAAAGAACAGTTCCTTCAAAACGAAATATTACGTTGTTTTTCTTAGCAAGATCTCTCAATTCCCTGTAAGCAAGAACTATAGGGCCTTTATTTGTGGTTACTATATTTTTCTTACTATTTAAAGCGGTTCGCATTAGAGACAGGCCGGGCTCTCCGGTTTCAAGGTCGGTAGGAGTTGCTTCTACAATCGTATCTGCATTTGATTCTTTTATCGTTTTTTCTGACCCCCAACCTTTTACCCCATCGGAATAATTTTTAATATTATTATCTTTCTGTAATAGAGACAATATTTTTTCGAGGTTTATTCCTTTCTCAGAAAAAACCGACCCGACAACAGGGTCGGAAATAGCCGTAATTAAAGGATTAAAGTTATATCCCTTTAGAAGGATATCTTTTTTTTCGAGAAGTAATTCTAACAACCCTCTATTTACAGTTCCTAAACCGATAAGAGCCAATTTCATGTAAATCTCCTTTGATTATATTAACGAACAAATATAGGAAAACTTCTTTTGTTGTCAAGGGAAACCCACCCTAAATGGTAACCACGATATTGCACAAGATTAACACAATATTTTTTGTTTGTTTTCTTCCGTCATCCGTCCGCGGTCTTCGGTCGGTCTTATCCTTAAGACTTAATTCTCACACAAAGCAAAAAAGGGCACAGACTTAAACTTATTATATGTTTGTTTATTCATCTTATTACTGCTATTTTGCCATAATGCGTTTCAACGTTACCTGCTTTTATGGCGTAGTAATAAATACCGTTAGAAACTTTTCTGCCTTTTTTATCCCTTCCGTCCCATTCCACATAATTTGTACCATACTCAGATAACCCGGGGTGAAGTTCCTTCACTAATCTTCCTGCTATTGTAAATATCTTTATTTCTACGATAGCTTCCTCTGAAAGATTATAAACTATGACAGTTTTATCTTTCATTGGATTTGGATAGTTTTTAGCATTCAAGAGCAATTCTCGCGCTGCTATTCTGAAGGATATCTCCCGGGTAGCTTCATTCCCCGCATTATCCTTCGCATATACTACAAAATTGATAGAATCAGATGAGCCTTGAGTGTCATAAGTAAATGTGACCTCACCTTTTGTTGAACTACCGGTTGCATAAGAAAACCTGTCCGCAAGGAAAAGCTCTTCGCTATTATTAATTATAATTCTGATATTATTTGCGGACCTTAGATCGAGACCACTGCTATCTTTAATAACAAGAGTCATCTCTCCCGAAAAAGGAATTAAGTCTCCTCTTTCAATAACTATATCATCCATTTTGAATTCAACAGAAGGAGGAGTCGAATCTTCAGGGGAGGAACCTTCGGTAAAATATATAGTAGAGAAAGAGTATGATTCTTTCTCTCCCCTTGAATATAGACTAACCCTGCCTGAATCCGACTGAATATCATAGGGAATATTTACTTTTACCACAAACGAATCATTAACTACGGGCGCACTGCCTCTGAATAATGTTTTACCTTCTTTTGTTATTGTTACACTTTCAAATAAATCTGTACCTTCCGTCGCATCAAGAATAGTATCATAACTTGCTTCAGTTATAAAACAGAAAATCTTCTCAGGCGAATTGTGAACCTTACCTCTTATCTCTAACTGTAATCCACCTACAGCCGTATCAGGTATTCTAAAGTCAAGCGAAATTGAATCAATTAATATCGAAGTAGCAGGATCTCCGAAAAATGTATATGTCCTATCTCCTCCACCCTCCTTTGCAAAAAGAAAAACATCCCCTGAAGTATTTACCGAATCACTGAAAAGATATCCTACAATCCGCTCTCCCAGTGAAAGGTTAGGATCATATGAGGTAGCTCTTCCTGCAGCGATTGAAACGATATTACCTCCATCCTTATAAAGATTGGAATAGCCACCGATGCAATTTTCATCCGGTCTTTCAAAGTAGCCGACATTGCAGGCGCCGAAGTAATAAAAAGGAGCCCTTATGCCGTTGGAAAAAAGATCGATATCTTCAATCTGGATTACACTTTCATGAGTTAATTTTTTGAGATTGCCGTGGCCAAGGAAAATACCCAAAAGAGCTCCGTCTGACATTGATTCAAGATAATCATTTCTTGCATCAGGTTTTAACCCTGATATTCTCGGATACCCCATTAAATATATTTTGTCTTGATAAAGCCAGCCGGGTAAACCATCTGAAATTTGTTCTATGGATTCAGTAAATCGTGATTCTGTTGGTTGATAGTTGGGAGAAAAAGCGTCATCTGCAAAAAGTATTGCTCTCATTCTCCATGCTTCAGCACTATCCTCATAATTTATCAACTTATTTATCCATCCATTTCCTTCCAATATATCGGAAACGGTTACTCTTCCAATCGGTATATCCGGAACCTTATTTGAATCGAAGTCCACAAACC
>CAZQNI010000311.1:0-2594 GCA_964594255.1 uncultured bacterium
GTCCTGATAGGGTTAGCAGTTCGAATACGTTGTCTAATATAGCCGAGTCGCTTTTCGAATCGTCGATTATTGGTTTTAATTTTTCTATGTTCTTTCCGAATAAAGGACTTTTAAGTACCCCTTCTCTTGCCTTCATCCAGTTTACATTTCCTCTAAGTGTGTTTATTTCTCCGTTATGGGCTAGAAATCTAAATGGTTGTGCAAGGTCCCAGGTTGGGAAGGTATTTGTACTGTATCTGGAATGAATCATAGCTATAGCGCTTTTTATCGATTTATCTTTCAAATCGGTATAAAAATCTTCAACCTGGTTTGCTATAAGAAGTCCTTTATAAATGATAGTCCTGCTGGAAATATTCGTTATGTAAAAGAAGGATTTTTGCTTAATATCTGAAGAAGCTATTATGCTTTCTGCTTTTTTTCTAATTACGTAAAGGTTACGTTCGAAATCTAGTCCATCTTCATTTCCTTTTGTAGGAAGATCGGGATTTCTTTGAATGAATATTTGTTCTATCGATGGTTGGGTTTCTTTTGCGCTCGTTCCTATATTAGAATTGTCGACAGGTACTTTCCTCCATCCAAGCAGTATTTGTTTTTCTTCTTCAATAACTTTGTTCAATATATCTTTGCAGAAAGATCGATCGTTGACGTCAGGGGGAAGAAAAACAATTCCGGTTCCATACTCGCCTGGAGCAGGTAAATCTATTTTTTCTTTTTCCGTAGCTTTCGATAAGAATTCATGTGGAAGCTGTATAAGGATGCCGGCTCCGTCACCCGTTTTTGGGTCGGCACCCACAGCTCCTCTGTGGGCAAGGCGCTTTAGTATTTTTAAGCCTTTCTTTACGATGTCGTTAGACTTATCTCCGTTTATATTGCATACAAAACCTACTCCGCATGAATCGTGTTCGTTTTCAGGATTATATAATCCCTGTTTTTCTGGATATCCTTTATTATTTAGCATTTTTTATGCCATCTTTTAACCGGCCAAAGCGCTAATAAGCCAACTCATAAACTATTACAATATCGGAAGATATTTATCAATCTCGAATTGGGTTACCTGGATTCGATAGTCATCCCACTCTTTCTTTTTGAGTGCGATAAATCGCGGAAATATATGTTCTCCCAGTACTTTTCTAACAAGCAGGCTGTTTTCTGTTATGGAAATTGCTTGACCGAGACTGTCCGGTAGAGTCTCTATACCCATTTCTTTTCGTTCGATTGGGGTTAAATGATAGAGATTCTGTTCCATTGGTTTTGGGGCTTTGTAGTTTTTCTCTACGCCTTCCAGTCCTGCATGCAGCATTGCGGAGAAAGTCAAATATGGATTGCAGGCAGGGTCTGCAGCTCTGAACTCACAGCGGGTTGCTTTTTCCTGCCCCGGCTGATACATAGGCACACGGATCAAAGCGCTTCGGTTTCTCTGGCTCCAGGCGATATAAACGGGTGCTTCGTAACCTGGTACAAGACGTTTGTAAGAGTTTGTTGTTTGTGCAAATAGGGAACAGATTTCTTTTGAGTGTTTTAAAAGACCTGCAATATAAGCGTGTGCTATATCCGAAAGATTGTCCTTTGAATTTTTATCAAAGAAAGCATTTTTACTGCCTTTGAATAAAGATTGATGCGTATGCATTCCGGAGCCGTTTTCTCCGAAAACCGGTTTCGGCATAAATGTGGCATATACTCCAAACTTTGTGGCTATTTCTTTTACCACTACACGGTAAGTTATAACATCGTCAGCCATTTTAAGAGCGTCAGCATAACGCATATCTACTTCGTGTTGAGATGGGGCTACTTCGTGATGAGAATATTCTACGTGTATGCCCATTTCCTGAAGCGCAAATACTGTTTCTCTTCGAAGATCACTTGCGACATCCAGTGTTGTAAGATCAAAATATCCACCTTTATCCAGGTATTCAGTTCCTTTATCGTTTTTAAAGTAGAAGAATTCAAGTTCCGGACCTATATAAAAATGATCGAATCCCATATCTTCGGCTCGTTTTAAAGCTTTTTTAAGTACATATCGAGGGTCCCCTTCGTATGGAGTTTTATCAGGATTTAAAATGTCGCATATCATTCGTGCCACTTTCTTTTCGTTTGGGCGCCATGGAAGTACAACAAAAGTATCCAGGTCCGGCATTGCTATCATGTCTGATTCTTCTATATCCTGATAGCCTGTGATCGAGGAACCATCAAATCCCATTCCATTCGTTAATGCGTTTTCCAATTCATTATCGGTTATAGCGAAACTCTTGACCTGTCCGAGAATGTCTGTAAACCAAAAGCGAATAAACTTTATGTCTTCATCTTTTACCATTTTCAATATATCTTTTTTTGTTTTTTTAGCCATTATTACTCCTTTTTTAGCCAATTGCTTCTTGTCCGCGTTCCCCGGTTCGGATTCTTATACACTCTCCTA
Source organism: uncultured bacterium (assembly GCA_964594255.1). Taxonomy (GTDB): domain Bacteria; phylum Hydrothermota; class UBA3072; order UBA3072; family UBA3072; genus JAFGHJ01. Next base: position 2,414 of record CAZQNI010000311.1, read on the forward strand.
GATCAAGGACAAATATCTTCCCGTCTCCAATTTTTCCCGTTTGCGCTCCTTTAACTATTGCTTCTATTGTAGGTTCGACAAATTCTTCATTTACTGCTATTTCCAATCGTAGTTTCTTAAGTAAATTCACTTCCTGAAGGACGCCGCGGTAGGTTTCAGTATATCCTTTTTGTTGTCCGCT
>CAZQNI010000312.1:0-2591 GCA_964594255.1 uncultured bacterium
GGAAGTGCAAATCTTGAAAAGACTAAAGTTCTTATAGATAATATGGACTCCACTATAAAAGAATTAGATTTAACTTTAAAACAAATAAACAGTAAAAAAGGAACGATGGGTAAGCTTATTTATGACGAAGGACTCTATGATAATCTAACAAAAGCAGCAGCCAGTCTTGATACGTTGCTTGTTGATTTCAGGGAAAATCCGGGTAAATATGTCAAGGTAAGCGTCTTTTAGGCTTAGTTAAATAGTTAAATTAGAAACTAGTCAAATAGGAAAAGATAAAAAAGGGTGAGGGGAGGACGATTTAACCATTCAACAATTTGACTATTTGACTTGTTACTAGGCTTCTGACTTCTCTTATTCGATTTCTTTTATTCGCTTTTTGGCCAATTGAAGTGGAATAAATACTATCAATAAAGTAATAATAACGAAAACAGAGGCTGATATAATTAGTGGGATTTGAATTGGAATCAAATTGCCTTCAAGGCGACTTTTTATATAGATAGATATTGGTGTTGCAAAGAGAACCATTGATATAGCTATGTAGAGAAGATTAATGGCTGCTGTCAGGAGACCTCCGGCTCCGGATGCAATTTTAGCAGGGTTCGTTTCTTTTAAATCCGCAAATAACGTTCCCAAAGAAATGCTCAAATAAACGGAAACCAATGAGAAAATTCCGCATAAAAGCGCAGATAGAAATACTATTGTTGGGTAATTAACAAGAATGGTATTCGATAATATTATCACCGATTCCGCAATAATTAAATTTATTATTAAAAATAATATTCCTTTCGAGTGAAGTATAAGCTCGGGTGATAGGGGACAACTCCTTAAGCTCCACCAGTTTCTTCCCTCCAGACTTACTCCCGGATACACAAAACGTAGAGAAAGGGTAGCGGTTATGTAACCGATGAAACCTGTGTTCACTAAAGCAAATACTGATAACCAGAAGGGATCTCTGACATATAAAGGGGTTCTTCTAAGGGAAAAAGTGTATATTACGAGCAGAACTCCGATTATCATAAGTTGAGACCACTGCAGCGGCGAACGAAGGAAAATTTTCAAGTCTTTCTGTAGCATATTTAATATTCTTGGTAATTTATTCAGGAGAAGTTTCTTATGTATTAAGAGCGAAACCGAATTACTCTCAGAAGACATCCAGCTTAGCCGATAAAATGCATTTGAAAGTAAAATGGCAATAGATATTGAAATTAAACTTCCCGAGAAAAGGAGTGCCAGGTTTTTTGCATATATTTCGAAATCATTATTCGCAAGAGCGGAAGCGCAGTTGTAAAACCATTCATTAGGAAAATAAGGGTTCGAAATTTTTAAGTCTTGAACAAACTGGTTTATAGCTTCAAGATTTAAGGTGTCGGGTACATTAAAATTGTAAGGCGTAGTTTGTATATAGATAAAAACGAAAAAGATGGAAATGGTGCCTAGTACCGCGGCTAATTGTTTTACTGTCCAGTGAGGATTTATCTTTTTTAGTATAATCACAATTGAGACTCCTAGTCCTGAAGGGATGAGAATAAAAGCAAGTAAAGGAAAGATGATTAATATCGTTTTTATCTGGAAATTAGAAAAAGCAATTAGATAAGAAAAGATAATAGGTATTCCACCAATTACTGTTGCCCAGGAAGAATAAAAAATAGTTTCAATCAACTTAAGCGAAAATATATAAAAAGGTTGCAGTGGAGTGGAGTGGAGGTAATCGAGTTCACTGGAATGATATAAAGTCGAAAGAGCAGTAATGCCGTTACTCATAAAAAGAAGCAGAGTAAAGATGAAAAAAGAATAGGAAATAAGCTTATCGGCTATTATAGTGCCGATAACTTCTATTGGAGCTAAGAATACGAAGATTCTAAAAAAGAAAAGAAAAGTACCCATTAAAAAGATAGAAAAAACAATGGAATAAACAATAAGATTTGATTTTCTTATTGATGACATTGATTTGAAAGCCCTTGACAATCTCGTTTTTATGAGGAATAAAATCATAATTCTATCATAGAATTTTGTGCTTGTTTGTCAATACCATGCGGCAAAGCCGCTAAAATTTAAAAATCAAATATTAAAATGTAAAATTACAAATTAAAGTTCAAAAATTAAAATAGAAAACAAAGAAACAGCTGAAAACACTAATATTTTTTTGCGGTTAGGAGGTATATATAATTTTGCATTTTTATTTGTCATTTTGCTTTTTGAATTTTGATATTTAATTTATATTATGGTATGGTGGAAAAATCGTAAAGTGCTCGTAAAAACAACATTGGGCTTGACATATTGTTATATAAAGGGTATATTTTTAACATGGAGGTTTATAACGAAGTTCATTTCTTTAAATGGGTAGGGCAATTACTTGGAAATATTTCTATTTTCGGCAGACAGGAAGGAGTGATAAGGGAAATATTAAGGTCGGTGCCTGAGATAACCGGCGCTGATTATTCTTCTTTCCTGATACTTAAAGAAAATCCTGAAAAAATTGCCTATGATTATTCTACGCAAAAAGGCAAGTTTTCGATTCATAAAAGCATGGCAAGGTTAGCCACAGGTATAGAAGGTGAGGTGATAAGAAAGAGGGATATTGTGGTTAC
>CAZQNI010000313.1:0-2585 GCA_964594255.1 uncultured bacterium
TGCATCGTAAAAAAATAAAATATATCAAACCCTAAACATTGAATGAGACTACAATCATGGATGATATAATAATAGAAACATATAGAGATGAACTGAAGGAGAAATGGGACAACTTTGTCGAAAAAGCAAACAACGGGACAATATTTCATAAAATACAATTTTTAAGCTATCATCCTGCGAACAGATTTAATTTTCACCATTTAATCTTCCATAAACAAAACAACCCCATAGCACTCTTACCTGGCATGATCGACAACGGGATTTTCAAATCACCCGCCGGAGCAAGTTTTGGAGGAATAGTAATGGACGATATGAGTTTCAGAAAAGCGGACATCATCGTCAATAAATTTCTAGAATATTGTGAAAACAAAGGAATAAAAGAAGTATACCTTACCCCTCCACCTATAGTTTATTCAAAAGAAATGAACAAAAATTTGGAATATGTTCTTCTATACAACGGCTTCTCTTATTCTGCCAATATGTACACCTCTGTTATTCATTTATCAAAATTAGACGAAGATCCGATAAAAATATTCCATCAAAATTCCAGAAATGCTTTAAATAAAGCAGTAAATTCAAAAGTCAGGGTAGAGATAAGCGATAACTACGATAGTTTTTATCCCATTTTACTAAAAAACAAGGAAAAATTTGATGTTCCTGTAACACACACCTTAGAGGAATTAAAAAAGTTAAACTCTATTCTACCAGATAGCTTCAAACTCTTTTTGGCTTATAGAGAAGGAGAATTGCTCGGAGGTTCTCTTATATTTATCTGCAACGAAAGGACCCTTTTAGCTTTTTATATAGCGCTTGACTATGGTTTTCAAAAATACAGACCCATCAATTATCTACTTTACGAAATTATAAAATGGGGGCAGAAAAATAAATTTAAATACCTGGATCTGGGAGTAAATCAGGAAGAATCTAAAGACAATCCAATGGAAGTAAACAGAGGATTAATATCATTCAAAGCCAGTATGGGAGCCCAGTGCTTCTTCCGAAATCAGCTTTACAGAAAAATTTAGGAGATAGAGTTTTGCGATTTCCTCTTAGCAAAACTCTATAAAAATATAAATTGGAAATAAAATCAAGCAGCATAAAAGATCTATTTGGTCATTCTATAGTTTACGGAATTGGGGTTTTTTTAAAAAAAGCTCTCGCCTTCTTTTTAATTCCACTTTACACTCACGCCTTTACTCCCCTACAATATGGAAAACTTGCTATGATTTACCTGTTTTCCGGGGCACTAACCACATTTTTTAATCTCGGATTAAACGAAGCTTTCCTTAAGCAATTTACCGACAAAAAATACGACAAAAAAGAAGTTTTTAGTCGTTTTTTTCTTTTTCGTCTCGCTTATTCTTCTCTTTTTCTTTTCTTAATATTTCTACTTTCCCCCGGGCTTTCAAAACTACTTTTAACATCAGGAGATATTAATTTAATTAAACTCGCATCCATCACAATCTGGATCGAGTGCCTGTCCGGTCCCGGCCTTTTAATACTACGTATCACAAATCGTTCAAAGAAATATGTTTTTATAAATACTTTACGATTTCTAATAAATATAGCGCTAAATATTCTCTTTGTACTTTATTTCAAAATGGGTATATCCGGAGTACTTATCGGTAATTTGGGAAGCAGTTTTATCCTCTTTCTTCTTATATATCCTGAAATGAGCAAACGCTTGACCATCAAATTACACTGGGGCCCATTAAAAAGATTATTACATTATGGATTACCGATACTTCCACTCTCCATTATCATCTGGATTGGGCTGGATTTAATTGACCGGTGGTTGATAAAATGGATTCTCGGATTGGATAAAACAGGCATTTATACTCTCGGATATCAATTTGGAAACGCAATGGGTATATTAGTCTACGGATTTTGCGGAGCGTGGACAGCTTTTTTTTATAATAACCCAGAAAACAAAAAAGCTTTCGCCGACTCCTCGGTAATATTCGTTCGGGCTTCCCTTGCATTATTGGCAATTCTTTCCTTCTTTACTCCGGAAATATTCAGGGCTATGGTTGCAGAGAAATATTGGGTGGCTCAGTCAATCGTTCCTATCATTGCCTTATCTTATATTTTCTTTGGCCTTGAAGAAATTTTTGCAGCCGGTTTCTACATAAAATCAAGAACCGGACTTTTAATACCAATTGCCCTCACACCTCTTTTAATAAATATTTCACTTAACCTTTACCTGATACCCCGTTATGGAATTATGGGAGCGGCAGCCGCAACTCTGTTTTCTTATTTTCTTTTTGCTTTTTTTTCTTACTTAATTGGTAATAAAATCTTTCCGGTGAATTACAATTTAAAAATAATTTCATTAGACTTGTGCCTCGGCATTATTCTAATATGCTTAACAACAGTAGCGGGAAACATTCTTTATCAAAGAGTTTTAGCTTTTACAATTTTGATCTCAATACTCGCCTACAAGGAAAAAGGAAGAATTGGAAAATTATTACATTCACTTGGAAATTAAAAAACACAGAGCCCACACACAACCACACCGATAAATTTAACCACAGAGGAACTTGACCCAAAAAGTTGTACCAGTGGGTAATGTGGGACTTGAATAT
>CAZQNI010000314.1:0-2568 GCA_964594255.1 uncultured bacterium
CTCCCCCTCCGCCGAAGCCTAAAATGCCTGTGGCTGCCAAGAGTGACGAAGAAGTGGAAGCGGAGACTATCGAAAAAACTGACTTTACAGGACTGGAAAAGAAAGCAGACGTAGACTTTGCGCCGCCCAGGTTTGTCGCTTATGAAGTTGCCCCCAAACCTTTAAATGAAAGCATTATGCGACAAGGTACTTATCCGGAAGTGGCCAGGAGATTAGGAATAGAAGGGAAACTTTATCTTGAATTGTGGATAGACACGAAAGGTAAGGTTAGAAATGTTATTATAACAAAGCCCTTATATCCTGCTATTGATAAAGTCGCAAAGGAAAGGGCTTATCAGTTAAAGTTTAGCCCTGCTATGCAAAATGATAAGCCTGTCGCAGTCCGTCTTGCCTATCCAGTCATTTTTAAATTAGAAAATTGAAGGAAAAACCTTAAAAGAAAGGGGCTCTAAATAGAGCCCCTTTGAGTTTTTAATATTGTCTTTAGAAATTTCCGATTCCATCCAGTGGGTTAAAGGAGTTGGGCCCAAAAAAGCAGAACTGCTTTCAGGCTTAAATGTTTTTACGATTCGAGATTTTCTTTATCTTCCTCCCAGAAAATATTTAGACAGAAGTGAAATTAAACCCATAAAAGATATAAGAGTTAACGATGAAGTAACTGTTGAGGGTAAGGTTGTTTCTGTTAATTCGAGGAGAAGTCGAAAGGGAAAACTGCTTTGTGATGTTTCGGTTTATGATGGGAGTGGAATTGTTGTTGGGAGGTGGTTTAATCAAGCCTGGGTAAAAAATAGATTTAAAGCAGGTGATCATCTTTTCTTTAGTGGCAAGGTTGAATTTTTTAGGGGCTTATATATTTTGAATCCCGATTATGAGTTTTTAACCGAAGAAGAGACCGAGTTGATTCATACAGGAAGAATTATACCTATTTATCCCCTTACGAAAGATCTCGGGCAGAGATTTATGAGAAGAACCGTAAACTATGTCCTTCAAAATTTCTTGGCCAAAATTGGAGAACCGCTGCCTTCTAATATGATAAAAAAATATAATTTAATTTCACTGGATAAAGCATTGTATAATCTACATTTTCCTGAAAATAAAAGTGTTTTGTTAAGAGCAAAAAAAAGACTCGCTTTTGGCGAACTCTTTTATCTTCAATTATTTCTTGCTCTTAAGAGGAAAAAAACGAGAGAAAGTAAAGGCATTTCATTTGATATTAGATCCGATTTAGAAAAAGACTTTGTAGAGGCTTTATCTTTTAATTTGACTCCATCCCAGAAAAAAGTGCTTTCTGAGATTAAGCAGGATATGAGCGAATCCTATCCAATGAACAGGCTTCTTCAGGGTGATGTCGGGTCGGGTAAAACAGTAGTTGCCATAGCTGCGATGCTTATCTCAATAAGTAATAAATTTAATGTTGCTTTTATGGTACCGACAGAGGTTCTTGCTTATCAGCATTATTTCGTGATGGGAAAATTTTTATCCTTTTTATCTGTTCCGTTATGGCTTTTAGTAGGTAATATGAATCAAACTGAGAGAGAAAAAATCTTAAAAGAAATAAATAAAAAAAGGGGTATTATTTTGGGTACCCATGCATTGCTTGAAGAAGATGTTAAAATACCCGACTTAGGTTTGGTGGTGATTGATGAACAGCACCGTTTCGGAGTTAATCAGAGGGCAAAAGCAAGGGGGAAAGGTAATCCTGATGTTCTTGTTATGTCTGCCACTCCTATTCCGAGGACTCTTGCTCTTTCGGTATATGGGGAATTGGATGTTTCATCTATTGATGAAATGCCTCCGGGTAGAATTTCTTCTAAAACAAAGTGGGTTAGGAAATCCCAAAAGCGAGCTGAAGTATATAATTGGATTAGAGAAAAAATAAAAAAAGATAATTGTAAGGTGTATATTGTGTTACCTCTTATTGAAGAATCTCAGAATTTGGATTTGCATTCGATAGAGGAAGAAGCCGAAAATATCAAAAACACTTTTTTTTCTGATTCAAAAGTTGCGGTTTTACACGGCAGAATGAAGAGTAAAGAGAAAGACGAAATAATGAAAGCCTTTAAAGGAGATAAAATAGATGTGCTTATATCAACTACTGTTATTGAGGTTGGTATAGATGTTCCGGAGGCCAATATTATGGTGGTGGAGAATGCGGATAGGTTTGGACTGGCACAGCTTCATCAACTTAGAGGTAGAATCGGCAGGGGAGATAAAAAATCATATTTTATAATGATTTCAGACCGGGAGAAAATTACAGATAAGGCTGCTTTAAGGCTTGGTACTCTTGAGAATATTTCATCTGGTTTTAAGTTATCCGAGGTTGATTTGGCCTTGCGGGGTCCTGGGGAATTTTTTGGAACAAAACAGCACGGTTTTCCGGATTTTAAGTTTTTCGACCCGTTTACGATGCGAAACATGACTGGGATGGTTCGAAACGCCGTAAGGAGCGTAATTAAGGAGAATTTGGAGGATAATTTTTTAGAAGAAATAGAAAGAATAAGGAAGAAGGCAGAATTTCTGGATATTGCATAAATAATGGAACTTAGACGCACTTTTTTATGTCTTTTA
>CAZQNI010000315.1:0-2565 GCA_964594255.1 uncultured bacterium
TAGACGTAGAAAACTTAAAGAAATCAATAAATAAAGATGTGGCAGCCCTTATGATTACCAATCCCAATACTTTGGGGGTCTTCGAATCCAACATAAAAGAAATTTCAAGGATACTCCACAAAAGCGGGGCTCTTCTTTATATGGATGGTGCTAACCTCAACGCTTTAATGGGCATAGCTAAACCATGCGATTTTGGCGTGGATATAATGCATTTCAATCTTCATAAAACTTTTGCGACTCCTCACGGTGGAGGGGGTCCGGGCAGCGGACCCGTAGCAGTTAAAAAATATCTATCGGAATTTTTGCCTGTGCCTATAATAGAATTTGATGGTAAAAAGTACAGATTCAACTGGAGACTCAAAAACTCTATCGGAAAAGTTTCAACTTTCTATGGAGCTTTCTCAGTTATGGTAAAGGCTCACGCATATATAAGAATGTTAGGCGCGGATGGTCTACGGCGTGCATCAGAACAGGCGATAATAAACTCAAACTATTTACTTTACCATCTGAAAGAAAAATATGATATCCCTTATAAGAAGAATTGCATGCATGAATTTGTTCTCTCCGCTTCTAAATTTAAAAAAAGCGGAGTAAGAGCGCTCGACATAGCAAAAGCACTTTTAGATATGGGATATCATGCTCCAACAGTCTATTTTCCTCTTATCGTTCCAGAGTGTATGATGATAGAACCAACGGAAACCGAATCAAAGGAATCTTTAGACGGCTTCATCAAAGCAATGCAAACAATAGCAAAACAAGCAAAAGAAAATCCAACTTACTTACAAAATAGTCCTAATACAACTCCCGTGGGAAGGCTCGACGAGGTAAAAGCAAACAGAGAATTGAATGTCAAATGGTAAAAAACTCATAAACGTACAAAAAAGTACAGGAGGTATTGTATGGAATTTTTAATTTTAGGCGGATTAATACTAACAATGGATCTCTTAAAAAAAATCAACAAAAAACTGAAAGACTCTGTAAAAGCCCTTTCAGGACTCAAAATACCGATCGGTATCGTTGTAATACTTACCAGTATTGGTTTCTGGGGTGCACACGGTTCTGCCGGAACATTACAGGGACTAGTGGGTATTATTGCAGGCTCAGTCCTGATACTCGATTTGCTGAAACTTATCCCTTCGAAAAAAGAAACAGAAAAGCAACTCGATAATCTTATGACCATTTTAACTGTACCCGTCGGAATAGCAGCAATAATTGTCGGAGTAATAGGACTTTTCTACAGGTAAAAAAGGGTTGATTTATTAATTGAAGCATCCCCCTCAAAATACACAGAGGGGGATGCCTCTAAAAATGCTATTACTAATACTATCTTTATCCGTTCAGGTTTTTTTCAGCCCAAATGGCGGAGCACGCGACGCAATACTGAAGGAACTTGCAGACGCAAAAAAGGAAATAGATATAGCAATGTATATATTTACAGATAGGGAACTGTCGAACGCCCTCATCTCAGCAAAAGAAAGAGGAGTAAAAGTAAAAATCCTTCTCGACGCAAAAAGTGCCGAAGAAATAGGGTACTCAAAACACCACTTCTTAAGCGAAAGAAAAGTAGATGTAAGATTGGACAATACACACAAATCATACGGCGATAAATACGAAGGAATAATGCATAATAAATTTGCAATAATAGACAACAAAATTCTGATAACAGGCTCTTATAACTGGACTCACTCGGCGGAGAAATTAAACAACGAGAACCTTCTGATAATAAAAGATGCGAAAGAACTCATAAGTAAGTTTGAAAAAGAATTTCTAAAATTGTGGGACAGGAGTAAACTCTTTAAAAAACCCGTGAGCCTGGACCCATATAATTTACAAGGCTTAAAAAAACACGTGGGAGAATGGGTAATTATTTCCGGGAAACCTACCAACTGGAACGTTTCCAGATCCGGACACCTTTTTATAGATTTCGTAGAAGGAAAAGAACAATTTACATTCGTTCTCTGGAAAGAAGGTCTGGAAGGATTAAAAAAGATGGATTTCGACCTCGAAGATTTGAATAACTCTGAGATAGAAATTAAGGGCAAACTCATAGACCACAAAAAATACGGACTTGAAATCACCACATCCGATCCCGAAGCAATCCGTATCGTAGAATAATAATTAGTGCGCCGAATCGTGGATGAATTAATTCTTTAAAAAAATATACCGTTTAATTTTGTATTCCGGGAAAATCAAATATTAAAAAGTAAAAATCAAAATTACAAATTAAAATGCAAAATCAACTTATCTCCAAAACGTAAAAATCGAAAAATAATCCGTGCTACTGGCGGTACTCGTGATTTTTCCTTTTATAAATTTTTTAACTTTGATTTGTAGTTTTGCATTTTGATATTTAATTTTTGCACTTAACGGCTTAACCTCGATAGGGCAAAAAAAATTCTTGGAAACAGATTTTAATCTTTTAAATAGCTCAAAAACAAAAAGGGGGGGTTGAAAATTTCCTAAGTTAGAGTAAAATTAAGTTCATGAAAGATTTGGATTTTTTTGTAACAAATTTTATTAAATCAATAAAGAACCATAAATTATATCAAAAGGTATCTGAAACAA
>CAZQNI010000316.1:0-2564 GCA_964594255.1 uncultured bacterium
CATTGTCAAGCCATTTTTTTACCACAGAGTCCACAGAGAAGAAAAGAAACACACAGAGAACACAGAGAACACAGAGAAAACAGAGAAAACAGAGAAACAGCAAAGACTCTTAATTTGTTTAAAACCCACCTCCCCAAAATTAGGAACAACAAATTACACAAATTGCACGAATATTTTATTTTTTTTGACAAGTGACCAGAGACTAATGACTAGCGACTATATTTATCTCTGTAGCTAATTTACTGTGGGGGGGGTGGGTACTGCGTTTTTTGTAAAATAATCGCTGATTTTTTCGATATGTTTTATTGCTTTAAAGAACGCGTCCGTGGTTTCGGGGCAGAAGTGTTTGCCTCTATCTTCTTCAATCATAGAAAACGTTTCTGAAAGAGGGAACCTTTTTTTTCTATATGGTCGCTCTGAAGTAAGCGCGTCAAAGAAATCGGATAAAGCTACTATTCTACCCACTAAAGGTATTTTTTCCCCTTTAAGTCCTCTTGGATATCCTTTCCCATCCCATCTCTCATGATGGGTGTATGCGATCTGGGCGGCAGTTTTAATTACTTCCGATTGGGAATCTTTTAATAGTTTATATCCAAGAGTTGTGTGTTCTTTCATTATTTCCCATTCATGCGGGTCTAATTTACCCGGTTTGTTGAGTATTTTATCAGGGATACCGATTTTGCCGATATCGTGCAGAGGACTGCTTCTATAAATTGTTTCTACCATATCATCATCTAATTCAAGAGTTTCTGCTATTATTTTTGAAAAAGTGGCTACTCTTTTAATATGGTCTCCTGTTTCTTTGTCTTTATATTCAGCAGCTTCACCGAGTACGAAAATTGTTTCCAGTTGCGCAGATTTAAGTTCATCTGTAAGTTGAGCGTTTCTTATCGCTACTGCAGCCTGTGAAGCAAGAGATTCGGCTAACTTTTCATCTGCTTTACTAAAAGAAGTTATTTCCCATTTCCCGGTTTTGTTTATGAGTTGAAATACGCCAACTAATTCATTTTCCCTGTCGATAATAGGTACGGTTAACATCGATTTACATTTATAACCTGTTTTTTCCTCGAATTCGGTATTATGGCAGTAAGGACAGTTCTTTATATTGTTTAAATCTTTTATATTTAATGTTTTTTTATTTTTAGCACTCCAGCCGGCAATTGATTTGTTGGTTATAGATAGAGCATGCGGAGCAATCGATTCCAAGAAATTTTTCTTACCCATTTTTTCTTCGAGAGTAAGATTACGTGAAACTCTGAATTCTAATTTGTTATTGTTTTTGAGATAAAATGTTCCTGCGTCAGCTTTACATAATTTACAGGCATCTTCGAGAATTATATTAAGCAACTTGGCAAGATCTTTTTCTTCTGATAACTTGATACCTATTTCGATTAAAGTATCGTAAGTTCTCATATATTTATAATAATTAAATCGGGGTCAGATGTCAATATGAATTTAACCACAAAGCCCACAAAGAGCACAAAGAAAATAGGACGCAGATAAACGCAGATTTAAAAGGATTTTTTTGTTATTACTATTTAACTATTTTTCAATTTAACCATTTGACCGATTCGAGGAATCTTTAAGATTCAAAAAGCAAGACCTGACCGCTCTAGGTACTAAGGCAGCATATTATAAGAGACTGTTAAATATGTCTTTCAGGGCGAAGTCACGATAACAAGTGTTAATAACATTTATTAATTGAATTAATAAATGCTTTATGTATCTCTGGAGAATATTTTTTCAGAGAGAGTAAATTTTCTTCGAATATTTCCTCGGTTGGTTTTAAAAAGTTAATTTGCACAAATACATCGGATTTTTGAACTTTAATTTTATATCTATATTCCACACCTATTTTCTCAACGCTATCCAGGGTTAAAACCAGTGTTCCCAGATGGTTCAGGTGCGCTTTTTTGGTAGAGAAGATTCCGTTTATGTCGAAATACAGGACTTTTGTTGTTATAGTTGATGGATAGTAGGCGGAACCGGCTCTCGATTGGCTAGTACCGAAGCTAACAAGATCAATTTGTATCTGATCATATTTAGCCTGAGCAAGTAAAATTCCTTCAAATTTATTGTACGATTCTTCATGAATCCATTTCTCCTCTCTAGGAAATACAGAAGAGTTTTTATTGTCGAAGTGAATATTAACCAAGTAATTTGTATTAAACGTGCCGGTGTTGTCTATTACAATAAGGTTCATCATTAAGAGGCGGTCAAAGCCATACTTTTCATCTATCTCTTTTCTTGGTAAAACATAAACATTACGATCATTTAAAAAATCAGTATCAACTCCGAGTAATAAAAGAGAACAATCTGAAAGAAATATAAAGAGAACAATACTTACCGGTAACAACTTTTTCATTCCCCCTCCTTTTTATGAAAATATAAAAAGCTATTAGTTTGTCAAGGTAAGTTTTGTCCTTAAATGGGAGAGTTCATGCACATGGTAGTAAAGTAAGGAAATTAAATATCAAAAAGTAAAAAGCAAAATGGCTGAATTGGGATCTAGAATTACTATGTCAACCCCTTATTTAATTAAGCCGATTTCCGGGCTAACCTAT
>CAZQNI010000317.1:0-2562 GCA_964594255.1 uncultured bacterium
CCAAATCTACACTTTCGCAGATTTTCATTGGAAGACCATATTCCTTACCTTTTTGGATTATTCCTTTAACATCCTTTGGAAAACATGACCCCCCGTAACCAATTCCCGGGAAAAGGAATTTCGAACCAATTCTCGGATCCTTTCCCATGCCTATTCTAACCTCTTCAATGTCAGCTCCCACTTTGTCGCATAGATTTGCAATCTCGTTAATAAAAGAAATCCTGCATGCAAGCATCGTGTTACTTGCATATTTGGCCATCTCGGCGCTTTCGATTTTCATAATAAGAATTGGATTTCCGGTTCTTACAAAAGGTTCGTATAGATCTTTTATTTTTTCGGCCACCGCAGAACTATCAGTTCCTATTATTATTCTATCCGGCTTCATAAAGTCTTGGACGGCAGTACCTTCTTTTAAGAATTCAGGATTAGAAATAACGTCAAATTTAGCTTTAGTTTTATTCTTTATTATTTTTTCAACTTTTCTGGCTGTTCCCACAGGGACGGTACTCTTATTTACTATAATCTTATATTCCTTTTCCATAGTTTCTCCAATTTCTTCAGCTACGGCAAAAACATAAGACAAATCAACTGTTCCGCCATCTTCTTCAGGAGTCCCAACTGCAATATATATAATTTCAGAATTCGACACAGCATTCTTAACCGATGTAGAAAAAAATAGCCGATTCTCTTTTTTGTTTCTTCTAACTAGTTCTTCCAATCCCGGTTCGTAAATCGGTATCTCATTATTTTCTAATTTTTTTATTTTTTTCTCATCTTTATCTACACAAATGACTTTGTTTCCAGTCTCAGCAAGACCTGTTCCAACGACCAATCCTACGTAACCGGTACCTATCACACAAATCCTCATATCTTTCCTCCATTGTTAAGCCAGAATAGAATAACTATAATGAAAAATACAATTATGTCAAGAAAGAAGAAGAAAAATCAGAAGTAAGGAGCCAGAAGCCAGGAGTCAGAATCCTCACCCACAACCCCCAAGAAAAATATTTAACCATAAAGTACACAAAGAGCACAAAGTTTTTATTTATTGTTTTTTTACTGCTTACTGCTCTCTACTCCCTATTTTATACTATTTAACCATTTTACTATTCAACCATTTGACTATGTTAAGGAATCCACTTGACTTGAGTCAATTTACTTATATACTTAAATAAGAAAGGGAGGAAATTTGGAAGAAAAAGTCAAAAAAGTTTTAGCCAATGACATAAAGCCATACCTTAAAAGTCACGGAGGAGACGTAAAATTATTGAGTGTATCTGATGACGGAACGGTAAAACTAAAGCTTACCGGTGCCTGTGGTGGATGTCCAATGGCTCAAATGACATTAAAGGGATTTGTTGAAAAAGCCTTAAAAGCCAAAATTCCTGAAGTAAAAAAGGTCATAACTTAACCCGCGATCTGAGATTGCGAGCTTAAAATTACAAGGGCTGCCAATTTAATGATAGAGAAAGAAAAAGGCAAATCCAATGAACATATAAAACCTGAAGAAATAGAAACTTCAGAAAAGAAAGAGTTAGAAGTAAAACCAAAACCAAAACCAAAACCAAAACATAAAAACGAAAATCTAGAAGAAGCAGCTTTCAAAATCAATCTTTTAGAAACAATATTAAATTATATACCTCATCGGGTTTACTTTAAGGATAAAGAAGGCCGATTTGTTGAGGTTAGTAAATCAGAAGAAAAAGCATTGGGTAGAGATAAAGAAGAAATTCTCGGTAAGACAGAATCAGATATTTTACCTGAAGAAATGGCAAAAAGACACCTTGATGAGGAAAAAAGTATACTTAGAGATAAAAAACCTCTGATAGAGAAAGAGGAAAAAATTATCACATCCGAGGGAAAAGAAATATGGATATCTAAAACTAAAGTGCCAAGATTTGATGAAGCCGGAAATTTTGTAGGCATTTTCGGCATCTCAAGGGACTTTACAGAACGCAAGAAAGAAAAGGAAAAAGCAGAACGTTTAAATAAAGTCCTTAGATCTATAAGAAATATAAATAAGCTTATTTCTAGAGAGAAAAACATTGGTCAATTAATACAAAAAAGCTGTGAAACTTTTGTTGAAACCCGGGGATACGGGTGTGCGTGGATTGTGCTTTTTGACCGGAAAGGTACCGTCAATTATTATGCGGAAGCAGGCTTAGGGGAAAACTTAGATTTGATTATCAAAAAACTGAACGATAAAGAGGAATCTAATCCTTTTGGGAAAATATTAAAATCCCCGGAGGTTCATATTGTAGATTGTAATGGAACCCTTTGTGGTAAAACAAATAGTTCTAAGCCCAGTAAATGTTTGGGGGAGTTTATGGTGACACGACTCCACCACGCACATTCACTATTTGGAATAATTGGAGTTTCGTCTCCTATTGAGTTCACCCACGATGAAGAAGAGAGATCTTTGTTCCAAGAAGTGGCAGAAGACATTTCTTTTGCCCTACACAGCATTGAAGAGGAAAAGGAAAGAAGAGAATTCGGCAAAGCCCTCGAATATAAAGCGAGATTCGAAAACATGGTATTGGATATTTCCACCAATTTCATAAA
>CAZQNI010000318.1:0-2549 GCA_964594255.1 uncultured bacterium
GATTCCGCAATTATTGTTAAAGACGGAGAAATGAAAGGTTTTAATCTGGATTATTGTAAGGGTTGCGGGATCTGCGCAAGCCAGTGTCCCGTTAATGCCATAGAGATGGTTGACGAGGAGGAAAAATGAAGGTCGCGGCTAAAACTGCCAATGAAGCGATGGCGGAAGCTATGAGACAGATAAACCCTGATGTTGTTGCAGCTTATCCGATAACACCTTCAACGGAGATTGTTCAGCTATTTTCGCAGTTTGTTGCAGATGGTTTAGTTGACACTGAATTTGTGCCCGTAGAGTCGGAGCACTCGGCGGCAAGCGCCTGTACCGGTGCAGCTGCAGCAGGGGCGAGAGTTATGACTGCTACGGCATCTCAGGGTCTCGCTCTTATGAATGAGGTACTTTTTGTTACTGCCGGATTGCGACTTCCGATGGTAATCTGTGAGATAGCAAGAACTCTATCGGCTCCGATTAACATCCACTGTGACCATTCCGATACGATGGATCAAAGGGATACGGGCTGGATGCAATTTTATGCCGAGGATTCTCAGGAGGCTTATGACCTTGTTATACAAGCAATGAAAATTTCAGAAGAGGCGTTTTTGCCTGCTATGGTATCTGCTGATGCTTTTATTCTTTCCCATTCTCTTCAGAGAATTGATATGTTGGAAGACAGAGAAGTGCAAACATTCCTTGGTGAGCATAAAACACCATTTAACCTTCTGGATACAGATCACCCTATCACTGTTGGGCCTCTTGATCTACAGGATTATTATTTCGAGCATAAAAGGTCGGAAGCACAGGCAATGAAAGATGCCGATAAAGTAATAAAAAAGGTTTTTAGGGATTTCGGTAAGAAATTCGGAAGAAATTATAAGCTTATAGAAGAATATAAAATGAAAGATGCTAAGAGGGCTATTGTCTTGATGGGATCTACTGCGGGGACTGCTAAGGAAGTTGTTGACACTCTTAGAGCCGATGGCGAAAAAGTAGGTCTTGTTAAGATATTTGCTTTTAGGCCCTGGCCTACAGAGGAAATAAATAAGGCATTAAAGGATGTAGAGTGTCTTGGGGTTATGGATAGGGCCGAAGGGATGAGTGGTTTTGGAGCACCTCTCTTTACGGAGGTTAGATCTTCTCTTTTCGACGGGAAGAAAAAGCCCGATACTTACGGATATGTGTATGGATTGGGAGGAAGGGACATAACTCCGGAAGATATCAGAAAAGTTTTCGATGATTTAAAGATGGTAAAAAGGGGTAAGAAATTGCAGAGAAATAGTTATTTAGGAGTAAGAGAGTAGGAGGCTTTATGGGAGTAAATTTAAAAGAACTATCAAAACAGGAAGACCTATTTGCCTCCGGGCATCGTGCATGTGCAGGTTGTGGTCCAGCAATAGCAATAAGACAGGCACTTTTAGCTTCCGGGAAAGATACGGTTGTCGGTTTTTCAACCGGATGTATGGAAGTGGTATCTACTATATTTCCATACACAGCCTGGAAAGTGCCTTATATTCATTCACTTTTTGAAAACGTTGCTGCTACAATAAGTGGTGTAGAAGCCGGATATAAAGCCTTAAAGAAAAAAGGAAAAATAAAAAAAGATATAAACTTAATCGCTTTCGGAGGAGATGGCGGAACTTACGATATTGGTTTGCAGGCTTTATCGGGAGCAATGGAACGAGGGCATAATATGCTCTACATTTGTTACGATAATCAGGCGTACATGAATACCGGGATTCAGAGGTCGAGCGCAACTCCATACGGAGCCAGTACTACTACCTCTCCCTCCGGAAAGGTAATACCCGGGAAGACCCGGTGGAGGAAAGATCTTACGGAAATTATGGCTGCCCATGATATTCCTTATGTGGCTCAGGCATCTATTTCTGAGTGGCGAGATTATATGAGTAAGGTGCAAAAAGCCCTTTCCATTAAAGGACCAAAGTTTATCGTTGTTTTTGCTCCCTGTCAGCTTGGATGGTATTATAAGAAAGAGGATACCATCAAGATTGCTGATATGGCTGTAAAATCAAGATTCTGGCCATTGTATGAAGTTGAGAATGGTATTCATAAAATAACAAAAGACCCAAAAAAGGTTATTCCTGTCGAAGAATGGTTGAAATTACAGGGAAGATTCAGACATTTATTTAAGAATGGCAATAAGAAAATTATTGAAGAAATTCAAGAAAAAGTGGACGGGCGATGGGAAAAATTGAAGAAATTAGAGGAGGTTGGCCTTTAGATGCCCGAAGATAAGGAAGGAACATTCGAGGAAGAGTTCCAGACTATCAAAGATAGTTTAGAAGAACTTTGCAGAGAAACTAAATCTCTGTCGGTTTTACTTATTGACAAGGCGGGACAACTTATTACTTCGGCCGGAAATGTTTCTAATATTGATATTCCGTCTTTTGCAACCCTGTCGGCGGCTGATTTCGCAGCTACTTCCAACCTCGCGGATCTAATCGGAGAACATGATTTCTCGACCTTATTCCATCAGGGAGCGCGAAAGAGCATTTATGTTTCTTTGATTGCCGATAAAGTTATCCTTGCTGTTATAT
>CAZQNI010000319.1:0-2547 GCA_964594255.1 uncultured bacterium
TTTTCGCGGATGATATTATGAGTATGTTCATTTGTCCAGGTAAGGTAACAGGGTATATTTGGAGGATCAAAATTCTTTGTTCTATGCGAAAAATTGAGGGGTTTTTCATCTCCGGGTTGGATTGTAGTTTTGGAAAGGTCTATTGTTCTCATATCCACCCGTGCTGAAGTACCGGTTTTGAGACGACCGAGCGCCAGACCGCTTTTACTTAAAGAATCGGATAATCCTTCCGAAGGGGGTTCCCCAAGCCTTCCGGAAGGAAATGAATCAAGACCAATATGGATTAGTCCTGATAGAAAAGTACCTGTTGTAAGAATAACCGCATCGGAGAAAAATTCTTGTCTCGCGGCTGTTTTTACTCCTTTTATTTTCTTTCCTTCTAAGATCAGTTCCGTGACTTCTCCTTCTAATATGGTTACTTCATTCGTTAGTGTTCTTTTTATTTCGTCCCTGTATTTTTTTCTATCAGACTGAGCGCGGAGAGCCCATATAGCAGGACCCTTTTTTGCGTTTAACATTTTGAATTGTATACCGGTTCTGTCGGTGTTATAGGCTATCTCTCCTCCCAATGCGTCTACTTCAAATACCAGTTGGGATTTCGCCCCTCCGCCGACTGAAGGATTACAGGACATTTGTCCTATAAGATCCGGATTTATTGTTAGAACAAGACAGGAGAATCCTCTTCTTTTCGAAGCAAGGGCTGCCTCGATTCCGGCATGTCCGCCACCTACTATAATTACATCGAATTTTTTTATTTTTGCTTCCATATCTTTCTGTTTAATATTAGGAGAGAAATATGAATAGTCAAGAGGAACTATTTCGTCGAAGCCGCTAACGAACAATATTAACCACAAAGACCACAAAGGACACAAAGCCCCATCCCCCCAACCTTAATTTATTGTGTTTTTTATACCCCTCCCAACCGCCGAAAAATTTAGAGAGGACTATAATATATGGTTGAAAAAATAGAATCTTTGTGCTCTTTGTGTGCTTTGTGGTTCAATGTTCTTTTGTGGTGGGATTCTGTCTTCTTGATCCTGGCTAATGGCTTCTTATTTACTCTTCTTCCATTAGTTTTTTTACTGTTTCAGAGAGTTCGTGGTACTCATAAGGTTTTTTAATTATTGCGTTGAAACCGAATTTCTCATGTTCGGACATTACCGGATCATCCGAATAACCGCTGGAAACTATTGCTTTTACTTTCGGATTAATCTTACGCAGCTCATTTAGTGCTTTAAGTCCTCCCATAGCTCCTGGAATTGTTAGGTCAAGAATGACCACATCGTAAGGGGTTCCTTCATCCATAGCTTTTTTATATAAACTTAATGCTTCTTCTCCGTCTTCGGCTCCCGAAACATCAAAGCCGTATAAATTAAGAGCTCTCTCTGCGGATTTCCTTATAAAGGATTTATCGTCCATAATTAAAACCTTACCGCTGGACTTTGAGATTTTTTCTTTCTCTTCTTTTTGCTTCTTTTCCTTTTTGATTTCTAATGAAGCAGGGAGGTATATATGGAAGGAGGTACCTTTGCCGACTTCGGATTCCGCATAAATAAAACCTTTATGTTTCTTTATTATGGAAAAAACGGTAGCCAGACCGAGTCCGCTTCCGCTTTGTTTTGTCGTGAAGAAAGGATCGAATATCTTATGTATATTCTTGCTCGGTATACCGGTTCCCGTATCGGTAACGGTGATTTTTACATATTTACCTTTTTTAAGCGGTATTTTTACTCTTTTTCTTAATTCAGCATTTTCCGCTTTTATGGTTATTGTTCCTTCCTGTGATGTAGCTTCAATGGCGTTTAGAATTATATTATTTACAACCTGATTCATCTGAGATTTATCTATTACGACTTCCCATAGATCTTCAGGGAAATCAAATTCACAATTAACATTGGATCCGACTATTGCAAATTTTGCGGATTCTTTTATCAGGTCTTTTATATCGGTTTTTTCTTTGATTGGTACTCCGCCCTTCGAAAAAGTTAAAAGTTGTTGAGTCAGGCTCTTCGCGCTGTGGGCTGCTTTTTCCGATTCGGTCAATATTTCATAAATTTCATCTTTTGGATCTGTTTTTAATTTCGCGAGTGAAATGTTACCTATAATTCCGGTAAGAAAATTATTGAAATCATGAGCGATTCCTCCGGCAAGTATACCGATCGATTCTAATTTTTGAGCTTTCGCGATTTCCTGTTCCATTATTTTTTTATCAGAAATATCGATTGTCTGTAAGATCATCCCTTGGAAATTGCCTTTTTCGTCTATTATTGGTTCCCAGGAGCTTGAAGCGTACCAAATCTTGCCGTTTTTTTTGACGGCTTTATATTCGAAGTTTCTGCCATCTGTAGGGTCTTTAAAGGATTTGTCTAAAACTTTTTTTGCTCTATCCATATCATCTTCGTGTACCCACCAGATGAATTTGTTCTCCAGTTCTTTGCTGCTGTAACCCGTTATTTCTTCACAGTTTGGGCTTACGTAAAGATTTTTGCCTTCTTTGTCTGTTATTACGAGTAAACTTGGCATGGTTTCCACGATTAAACGAAATCT
>CAZQNI010000320.1:0-2531 GCA_964594255.1 uncultured bacterium
ATACTGCCGATATTATCAGGAGTTACTAAATATATCGGGATACCTTCATCATTTGCTTTGGAAATACACTGGATAGCTGATAGGGAAGGGACTCTGTATAGTTCCATTAATACTGCTTCTTCGAGAATAGAACTTGTAATTCCGGAAGATGTGTAAAATTGTTTTCTTTTATCCCAGTCTCCGTCCTTTGGGAATACGCCCATAAGGTCTCTATCAAGGTCTATTCTTACCTTTGAACCTGTTACCTGATACGGAATAAATTCAGCCAGATAGGCTACATCCGGGTCGAATGACACAAAACATTCTGCCGGCTCTCTCGATGTTACAACGCCGCATGTCCTCGCGTACATTTCATCACTCTTATCCAGTTGATATAAATATGTTAATCCCACATTTCTGAGTTGTTCTCCCATATAATCATCTTCGTATTTGCTTAAATCCGCGACCGCTTCGCATACTTTTAGTCCGCTTTCAAGCGGATAATAACTCGGCATCTTCTGCCAGTCGAATACAATTGCGTAATGACCGCCTGCTTTTATCACATTTTCTATACTTTCGACAGGTCTGGTTGGACTCCAGGGAGTATAAAACATTATCCCTAAGTTTTCGGATAGCCCCATGGATATTTCATCTATTAAATGGTCACCTCTTATTTCTCCTTCGACCTTTAACTGCATAAGTAAATGAAGATAAACCGCGGGAACAACTTTGTACTTACCTCCGTAGGCTTTTATTAATTCTTCATCTTCGGAACTCGCGGGTCTGTATGAAACTGTTATTCTTTTTCCACTGAGTTCACAGGTGGGCGCTTTATAATCTATTTCTAAAAGATCAAGAGAAGGTTCTTGTGCGAGATAAAGGGGCCAGTATGATACAACGATTCTTACCTTATGCCTTAAATTATCCGGGATTTCATCCCATCTTTCATTTTCTTCTAAAACATTATAAGGAAGTGTTCCGGGGATAAAACCAAGATATAATTCCTTTATCTTTCTTACACCAGCGACCTGACCTAAAGTCGGGTCACCGAGTGAATCGGAAAGAAAATTTGTAAATTCATCTTTGTGCGCATTCCACGCGTCGTTTATGATGGTAGTATCCATTCCTGTTATACTTCCGTCCGCGCCGACTGTTCCCGATGATTGGTAAGAATTGATTAAACCTTCTGCGTCGAATGAACCGACTTCTCTTAAACTCAAACCCTCTTCTTCTTCGTATTCTTTAATGGATCCATCCATAGGACACCATAACCATTTAGCATTACCAACATCATCGGCGTCAAATGAACCCCGGTAAACCTTTCCTCCCATCCACGGAATATAAGTTTCTACCCACACCCATTCCAGTCGTATGGCATAGGGTTCTCCGTTGACCGTGTACTGAGTTCCGGGTATATGATTTGTACCTATTATATAGCTGGGCATCCAGTGATCATCTACACCTAAAAGTCCGCTGATCCACTCGATGGGAATCATCATTTCTCCCTGTACATATCTGGCTGGATAGCCGGAGTAACGGAGGAGCGCTATTAAAAGGGATGATATATCATAATCGTTACCTGCTTTCTCAAGCAAGGTCTCATCCGCACCTTTAAGACTCCCGTAATAAGGTTCGTAATTAATGTTGTTTAATACGTAATCAAATATTTTTCCCGGATTATTATCTAAACTATCTGCTAGATCTTTTATCCGATCAGTAAACTTGACTTCGGGGGTCTCTATTAGATATTGTGGAAATTCTTTCGGAGGAGCAGCTAATAGAAAAGGAATAAGAGAGGGGTTTCCCGCGTAGGCGAATAATTCGTCTGTAAAGTAACTGGTATAAGTTTCTAGTGTATGGGATTCGGATTTTTGATAATAAGAATATATTCCGCATTTTTCAGATTCAAATAGTAAGCCCTGAGCTCCCGAATCTTCTCCCTGATTATTATCTTCGTTTTTCTCCCCTTTTTCCCACTGTTGCAATCTTTCAAGTCTTCTCTCTCCTTCCGGTGTTAATTGTAATTTCTCTCTTATTTTGTGCAAAGGAATTTTCTTGAATTTATAATCTAATTCTTTCTGTAAATCGGGAGGACAGGTCTCCGCGTTTAATTCCTTTATCTCTCGAGTTAGTTTCTTTACCCTTGGTTCTGCTTTTTTTCTTTTTCTTCCCTTTTTTGAATGGGGGATTTGTACTCCTTCTATTCCTTCTATTTCTCTTATCGCTCTATCGTAGTGTCCTTTACTGATATTTTCTCTTGTTTTTTTTATTCTCGCTTTAAATCTTTCTGTAGCTTCTTTATGTCTCTTAAGTATGGGAGCAGGTAAATCTTTTTTTATAAAATCTCTTTCTATCCTTTCCATTTCACGCTCGATTTCACCGAGCCTGATTAGGACGTCGCTCTTTGACAGTTCACCTCTTTTTACTCTCTCTATCGAGGCAGAAAGATTTTTATCTTTTTTACTGTTAGATTCAGAATATAAAGGAATACTTATAGTGATTAATAAACTTAACAGACTAAACCATACAACAGATTTAAATATCCTCTTACG